>NZ_VRVG01000380.1:0-465 GCF_008040085.1 Methylobacterium sp. WL7
GTCACAAAAAGACCAGTGACAGAACCGTTTCCGATTCCGTCACCGTATGCTTGCCGAACATGACCGCCAGGGCTGACGCTTTCGCGCCCCCAACGGCCACATTCCCTCTTCACGATGTCACTGATGTTTTTTGCGCACGACGCGATCAACCGAACCTGTCGGTCCTCGCTGATCGTTTGCCGCGGCAAACTCAATCTCCAGGCCGGCTCGACGCGCACCCCGATGAGGAGTGGCGGAGCCCGGTGGCCCGGAACGAGAAAGAGAAACGAGGACGGCGTCCGTCCCGCAAAATGGGTTCCGACTGAACCCTGTATCCAATGACCTTCGATGGACGAACGGACGTTCGCTGCGATCCGGCGGAGCCGGACCTCATATCCAAAGAAGAATCCTTAGAAAGGAGGTGATCCAGCCGCAGGTTCCCCTACGGCTACCTTGTTACGACTTCACCCCAGTCGCTGACCCTAC
>NZ_VRVG01000381.1:0-452 GCF_008040085.1 Methylobacterium sp. WL7
ACCCGCGGGGGCGCCCGCCCCCACCGCCGCGCCGGGCGCGTCGCCGAACGCGGCGCAACAGCAGCAGCAGGGGACCCCGGCCACGGTGCTGGACACCCAGGATTACGAGAGCCTGCTCGGCCGCAGCGTGCGCAGCGCGGGCGGCGACGAGCTGGGGCGCGTCATCGACATCATCATCGACAAGGACGGGCATCCCCGGGCGGCGATCATCGATTTCGGCGGCTTCCTGGGTGTCGGCACCCGCAAGATCGCCGTCGATTGGCGCGCCCTGCGCTTCACCCCCGATGGCAACAAAGAGCGCAAGCTGTCCGTCGCGCTGAGCCGCAACCAGGTCCGGGTGTCGCCCGAATACAAGGCCGGCGAGCCGATCGTCGTGCTCGGCCCGGCGAGTCCGGCCGCCCCCGTGCCCGAGGGCGAGCAGGCGACGAGCGCGGCCCAGCCGGCCGGCCCTC
>NZ_VRVG01000382.1:0-446 GCF_008040085.1 Methylobacterium sp. WL7
CAACCCGAGCACCATCAGCACGCCGAGCACCGCGGTGAACGCGATGGCGGCCGCGATGTCCTTGGGCTGCGCCCCGATCACCGGCGCCACCGCGGCGATGGCCGAGTTGCCGCAGATCGCGTTGCCGCACGCGACCAAGATCGCCATCCGGGGCGGCAGGCCGAGCGCCCGGCAGATCCCCACGCTGGCGCCGATCCCGATCACCACGGTGCCGACGATGCCGGCCAGCAGCGCCGGACCGGAGGCCAGGATCGCCCCGAGGCTGAGCGAGGCGCCGAGCAGCACGACGGCGACCTCCAGGAGTTGCTTCGCCGAGAACCCGATGCCCGGCAGCACGGAGGTGGCCGCCCCGTCCCGCGCGGTGGTCCCGGTTTCACCCGTCCGGGCCGATGATCTGGGGCTCACGCCGGTCGCTCCACGGTCGACATCCGAGCAAAGGGAAGAAA
>NZ_VRVG01000383.1:0-443 GCF_008040085.1 Methylobacterium sp. WL7
GCCTATTTGGCAATACAGGGATTGGGACAATGAGCCAAGTATGAAGTGGAGGCCTGGAACGGAGAAAATTCTAGGTTTTGATCCCAATTTTCAGTATATGGATCGACCTATTTATGTATTCGACAGAAATGTATTATGCGATCTTTCCGTAAGGCACGATTTGTCGGCAATAATTAATACGGATGTTTTACCAAGCGAATACATGATCTATGGGGCATTCGCGCATCGTTTCCATCCGAGCGCGCACTACTGGTGGAACCCCGCAGATAACGAAAATTCCATCGTGTACAGCGTCAATCAAAGACCGCCAACATACTGCGTTATCGATCCTGGCGTAAAGCTGCGCGACGCTGGGCACAGCAAATATTGCGTGTTTTGGTCTCATTGGGATCAATCTGAATTTAAAATGCGAGAGTTTTTGAGGCATGCGCTAGAAAGATCCA
>NZ_VRVG01000384.1:0-420 GCF_008040085.1 Methylobacterium sp. WL7
TGGTCCTGGTGGACCGTTTCGCCCGCATCGCCACGGTGGAGCAGGCGCTCGCCGGCCGGGACCTGCCGGTCGCCGCATGAGCGAGGCAGCGCGGCGCAGCATCCCGGTCCTGGTGGTCCTGCCGCCGCGCACCCTGCTGCTCGATCTCGCCGGCCCGGTCGAGGTGCTGCGGATCGCCGGGGCGGTGCAGGAGCGGGTCGCCTTCGCGGTCCGCTACGTGGCGCCGGATCCGTACACCCGCTGCTCGATCGGGCTGGCCCTGAGCGGCGCCGAGCCGCTGCCGGAGGCGATCGCGCCGGGTACCGTGGTGCTCCTGCCCGGCGCGTCGTCCCGGGTGCTCGGCCGCGAAGCCGATCCGGACGACGCGGCCGCCGAGGCACGGATCGTCGACTGGCTGCGCGGCGCGGTCCGGCCGGGCCA
>NZ_VRVG01000385.1:0-401 GCF_008040085.1 Methylobacterium sp. WL7
GCTGGAAAAATCCGCTGCCTGACCTCGGTGGGCGTGCTCGGCACCGGCTTCAACGCCCCGGAGGTCGACCTCGTGGCGCTGCTGCGCCCGACCCGCAGCCCCGGCCTCTACGTGCAGCAGGTCGGCCCTGCCCCGGAGGCGAAGGCGGAGGCGCCCTGGCATCCGGTGACGGACCTGAGCCTGGAGGCCGCCCCGGACGGGCTCGACCTCGTGCTCGGCTGGCGGGACGGCGGCGCCGCGGCCGACTGGCGGGTGCGCCTGCGGCCCGGGCGCAGCGGCTACGAGCGGGAGAAGGCGGTGCTGTGGTGGCGCGGGCTCGGCGGCGGCCGCGACGCGCCGATGGATGCCGCCGGCTTCCTGGAGCGGGCCGATTCCCTGGCCCGGCCGGCGGCGATCCGGAT
>NZ_VRVG01000386.1:0-389 GCF_008040085.1 Methylobacterium sp. WL7
GCTGGTCTCGGGCACCCTGGAGGAAGTCAAGAAGGCCGGCCGTGCTTCTGAGATGAAGTACCAGGCCATGAAGAAGGGCATGGCCCTGAAGCGCGATATGGAGGGCATCCTCCTGTCGGCTCAGGCGTCCAACGCCGGCTCGGCTGCCGGTGCTTCGGCCCGTCGTCTCGGCGGCTTCCAGGCCTGGCTGACCACCAACGTCTCCCGCGGCGCCGGTGGTGCCAACGGCGGCTTCCAGTCCGGTACGGGCCTCGTCTCGGCCCCGACCGCCGGCACGGCCCGCGCGTTCACCGAGACCATGCTCAAGGACGCGCAGCAGTCGGCCTACGCCGCTGGTGGCGATCCGAACCTGCTGATGCTGCCCGTGCAGCAGAAGCGCAACTTCTCGG
>NZ_VRVG01000387.1:0-379 GCF_008040085.1 Methylobacterium sp. WL7
CACCACCTTCAGCGTCGAGGCGCTCTCCACCGTGCGGGTCGAGCGCCGCGTCCCGCCGGAGCCCGAGGCCGGCCAGCCGTGGGAGCGGGTCCGCGACGCCGTGGTGGCCGGGTGCGGCCTCCGCGGCATGGGGCTGCCGGCCGCCTATGTCAGCGGCTACCTGCGGACCGTGCCGCCGCCGGGCCGGCCGCGCCTGCGCGGCGCGGACGCGAGCCACGCCTGGGTGGCGGTCTGGTGCGGCGACGGCTGGCTCGGCCTCGACCCGACCAACGGCGTGGCGGTGCGGGACGACCACATCGTGGTGGCCCGGGGCCGCGACTACGGCGACGTGGCGCCGGTGGACGGCATCGTCAGCGGCTCGGGCAAGCAGCGCCTCAAG
>NZ_VRVG01000388.1:0-372 GCF_008040085.1 Methylobacterium sp. WL7
TCGGCAGATCCTCTACTGGCTCGGCAAGAACTACACTGGGCTGAGCCTGCCGCAGATCGGGCATCGTGTCGGTCGTCGCGACCACACCTCCGCGCTCTGGGGCATACGCAAGGTTCAGGCGATCGCGGATCGCTTGAATATCGAGAAGCCCGCCTGCCCGATTACGGCAACGCAGCTTCTGTGGGCCGCTGAGTGGCCGAAGGTATCGCAATGATCCCTTCGGCATCACTTCACCTCTTTAGCGGGATCGCGCGGCTTGCCGGCCAGACGATCTCGTTCCTCCAAGGCTTTGCTCAGGCTTGCCGGCCTGTAGCGACACCCCTCGATCTTAAGAGCCTCAATGTAGTCCTGCCAGGACGGGGCGCTCTTGTT
>NZ_VRVG01000389.1:0-355 GCF_008040085.1 Methylobacterium sp. WL7
CCACGGCCTCGGCGGTGGCCTTCCTCACGGACGCGCTCGGGGCCTTTCCGTTCAAAGTCACCCACGTGCTCACCGACCGCGGCTCATGCTTCACGGCCGATGCGTTTGAGGCCGCCTGCCAGCGGCACGGTGTGCAGCATCGCAAGACGCGTCCCTACACGCCTAAATCCAACGGCATGGTCGAGCGCTTCAACGGGCGCGTCCAGCGCGAGGTGCTGGGGTTTACGCTCTAGCACTACTTTGGTAGATTGAGGGAACGCTGGAGGTTTTTGCGGATTCGCCTGCCACGGCCATGAGCGTGGGTGCTCGCGATGTCAGGTGCTGGTGGATGGCGTGAGGATCTGGACCGGTGGCT
>NZ_VRVG01000038.1:0-40625 GCF_008040085.1 Methylobacterium sp. WL7
GGCGGCCCGCCCACCCCGGACGATCTCGACGAGCTGCTGACCCTGGTCTGGAAGAAGCCGGCCTTCTTCGTCGCGCATCCGCGCGCCATCGCGGCCTTCGGCCGGGAGGCCACCCGCCGCGGCGTGCCGCCGGTCGTCGTCCACCTGTTCGGCGCGCCGTTCATCACCTGGCGCGGCGTCCCGCTGGTGCCGAGCGACAAGCTGCCGATCGACATCGATCCGGTCACCGGCGCCGAGACCACCTCGATCCTGCTGCTGCGCGTCGGCGAGGGCGAGCAGGGCGTGGTCGGCCTGCAGAAGTCGGGCGTGACCGGCGAGATCGAGCCCGGCCTGTCGGTGCGCTACATGGGCACCAACGACCACTCGATCGCCTCGCACCTGGTGACCCGCTACTTCTCGGCCGCCGTGCTGGTCGAGGACGCGATCGCCCGCCTCGATAACGTCCTCCTCGGCAACTACCATGACTATGCCTGAGGGACTGGCCTTCGGTCGACCGGAGGCGAGCCCGGCCGAGCTCGCCCACAGCGATCTGATCGGGCGCCTCGCCCGTGAGATCTACCAGCAGGGGCAGGCCGCGAGCCAGCCCCTCGCCCCGACGCTGCCCGCGGGACCCCAGATCCCGCAGGCCCTCGAAGGGCTGCCTCAGGGACCGGGCGGCGCCCCGGTGCCGAGCGCGGCCATGGGAATCCCCTTGGTGCAGACCGGGGGGCAACCCTCCGGTCTGCACCCGGATGCCTCGGCGCTGGCGGCCCGCTCGTTCGGCGGGCCCGCCCTCGGCGTGCCGGGCCTCAGCGGCCCGACCTTGCCGAACCTCGCCCCCGCGAGCCCGGCCTTCTTCGACACCGCCGCGATCCCGCCGGTCCATCCGGCGAGCCCGCGTCCGGTCCTGCCGGATTTCGGGCTCCCGAGCGCGCCGCTTGCGTTCCCGGGCGGTGCCGACCTGCACCGTCAGGTGGCAGGGGATCATCCCCGCGCCAATGCCTTCGCGCACGCGGTCGCGCCGCAGCTGGTGCCGGCCGACCCGTCCCGGCCGGGCGTCGATGTCGCTCAGGAAAGCTTCGCGCGGACCGGGCACCTGTCCCGGGCGCCCGAGGCTCCGGTGTCCGACTACTACTTCCTGAACGCCGGTCCCGGCCCGGCCCGCAAGGCGCCGGCGAGCCCCCGGGTCGAGCCCGCCCGCTATCCGGGTCCGGCGCCGCGGCTGACGGCGCAGGGATCGAGCCCGGCGGCGGCACCGTTCGACGTGGAGCATGTCCGCCGGGACTTCCCGGCCCTGCACCAGAGCGTCAACGGCCACCCGCTGGTCTGGCTCGACAACGCCGCCACCACCCACAAGCCGCAGGCCGTGATCGACGCGACCTCGGAATTCTACGGGCGGCACAACTCGAACATCCACCGGGCCGCCCACACCCTGGCGGCGCGCTCCACGGACCTGTTCGAGGGCGGCCGCGAGGCGGTGCGCCGCTTCCTCAACGCCCCATCGAAGGACGACATCGTCTTCCTGCGCGGCACCACGGAGGCGATCAACCTCGTCGCCGATTCCTTCGGGCGGGCCAATATCGGCCCGGGCGACGAGATCATCGTCTCGACGATCGAGCACCACGCCAACATCGTGCCGTGGCAGCTCCTGTCCCAGGCGACCGGGGCGACGCTGCGGGTGATCCCGGTCAACGACCGGGGCGAGATCATCTTCGAGCAATACGCGGCCCTGCTCTCGGGCCGCACGAAGATCGTCTCGGTGACCCATGTGGCCAACGCGCTGGGCACCGTGAACCCGCTGCGGGAGATCATCGCGCTGGCCCACGCCTACGGGGTGCCGGTGCTGGTCGATGCGGCGCAATCCTCGCCGCACATGCCGCTCGACGTGCAGTCGCTCGACGCCGACTTCCTGGTCTTCTCCGGCCACAAGGTGTTCGGGCCGACGGGGGTGGGGGCGCTCTACGGCAAGACGCACCTGCTCGCGGCGATGCCGCCCTGGCAGGGCGGCGGGCACATGATCGAGGACGTCACCTTCACCCGGACCGTCTACAAGGGTGCGCCGGAGAAGTTCGAGGCGGGGACGCCGGACATCGCCGGTGCCGTCGGCCTCGGTGCGGCGCTCGACTATCTGGAGCGGATCGGCCTGCCGGCGATCGCCGCCTACGAGCACGACCTGCTGGAGTATGCGCAGGGCGGTCTCGCCGAGGTGAAGGGTCTGCGCCTGATCGGCACGGCCCGCGAGAAGGCGAGCGTGATGTCCTTCGTGATCGAGGGGCAGGAGAACGAGGCGGTGGCCCACCATCTCGACGCGCACGGCATCGCGGTGCGTTCGGGCCATCACTGCGCCCTGCCGGCCCTGCGCCGGTTCGGGGTCGACCAATCGGTGCGGGCGTCGCTGGCCTTCTACAACACCAAGTCCGACGTCGACGTGTTCCTGAAGGCGCTGCACAGCCTGCCGCGGCACTGAGCCGGCCCGCAGGGGCGAGGTTCCAGAACGAAGACCGGCCGGACCCTGAAAGGTCCGGCCGGTCTTTTTGCGTGTCGGAATACGGGGCGAAACCCAGGGCGGTGTGCCGTACCCTCGCGATCCATCGCGGGATGGCCCCTCGCTCGAAAACAAAGATCGCCTCTGATCCGTGAGCCGACGGTCAGCTTCTTCTCGTCATCCCCCGGTCAAGGCGAAGTCTCGTCCTGCGGCAGCGCGATATTCGAAAAACGGTTTCGTTGACGCTGCGGAGTTCCGAGCGGACCATCGCGATCCTGCCGTCGGATCCCACCGCCGCGTACGTCTCGCTTTGCCATGACCGGATTCGTGAAGCCCGCCATCACCGAGAACGCGATCGCGGTGGTCCAGCGCGTCGGAGGCAACTGCGGAAACGCGACCCGGACGCGGGCGCACCCGCTGGAGCGGCACCAGCGCGCCGTCCCGTGCGCGCGCATCCGCTGGCCGACGCGGTGCGCATCGCCGCCGGCAAGGCCGCCCTCGGGATCTGACCCGTCCCTCGACAAGGAGTTTCATCATGAGCCTGCTGCCCCCGGAGGCCGTCGAGTTCATCGGCTTCGTCGCCCCCCGCCATACCTCCGAGATTCACCCGGCCGAGGGTCCGTCCATCGACCGGGACTACCTGAAGCTCCTGGCCCAGGCGCATGAATGGGGCGGGTTCGACCGGGTGCTGGTGGCGTTCCATGCGACGGCGCCGGACGCCCTGTTGCTCGCCGCCCAGGTCGCCGCCGTCACCGAGCGGCTGGGGCTGATGATCGCCCACCGCACCGGCTTCACGGCGCCGACCGTGGCGGCCCGGCAATTCGCGACGCTGGACCAGCTCACCGGCGGCCGGGTCGCGATCCACGTGATCAGCGGCGGCGACGACCGGGAACTCGCCCAGGACGGCGACCACCTCACCAAGGACGAACGCTACGCCCGCACCCAGGAATTCCTGGACATCGCCCGCCAGAGCTGGACCGCCACCGCGCCGTTCGACTACGCGGGCACGTTCTACCGGGTCGAGCGCGGCTTCTCCGAGGTGAAGCCGGTCGATGCCATCCCGGTCTATTTCGGCGGGGCCTCGCCGGCGGCTCTGGCGGTGGCCGGCCGCCACGCCGACACCTACGCCCTGTGGGGCGAAACCCAGGCCCAGGTCCGGGAGCTGATCGGGCGCGTCCGAGACGCCGCCGCGCCGCATGGGCGCAAGCCCCGCTTCAGCCTGTCGGTCCGGCCGATCCTGGCCGAGACCGAGGCGCGGGCCTGGGCCCGGGCGGAGGATATCTTGGCCCGGACCCGCGCCGCCCGGGCGGCCAGGGGCCTCGGCGCGGCCGCCGCGCCGCAGAACGAGGGCTCGCGCCGGTTGCTGGCGGCGGCCGCCGCCGGCTCGCGCCTCGACAAGCGGCTGTTCACCGCCATCGCGGCCGAGACCGGGGCGGCGGGCAATTCCACGGCCCTGGTGGGGACGCCCGAGCAGGTGGCCGAGGCGCTGCTCGATTATCACGACCTCGGGGTGCGCACCTTCCTGATCCGCGGCTTCGATCCGCTGGAGGACGCGATCCAGTACGGCCGGGACCTGCTGCCGGCCTTCAAGGCGGCGCTTGCGGCCCGCGGCCGCGCCGCCGAGGCCGCCTGATGCGCGCCGCGTTTTTCTTGGTTCTCGCCCTGCTGGCCGTCGGGCCGGCCCGGGCGGAAGACGTGCTGCGGATGGGCGACCAGCGCGGCAACGCCCGCGCCCTGATGGAGGCGGCCGGCTTCCTCGACGGCCTGCCCTACCGGCTGGAATGGAGCGAGTTCCCGGCCGCCGCACCCCTACTGGAGGCGCTCAATGCCGGAGCGATCGATGCCGGCGGGGTCGGCGACGCGCCCTTCACCTTCGCGGCCGCCGCCGGGGCGCCGGTGAAGGCGTTCATGGCGTTCCGCAACCGGCAGGACGGGCTGGCGATCCTGGTGACGCCGGATTCGCCGATCCGCAGCGTGGCGGATCTCAAGGGCAAGCGCATCGCCACCAACCGCGGCTCGATCGGCCACCAGGTCGTGCTGGCGGCCCTGGAGGAGGCGGGGCTGCCGTTCGACGGCGTCGTATTCAGCTTCCTGCCGCCGGCGGACGCCAAGATCGCCCTCGCGTCCGGATCCGTGGATGCCTGGGCGACCTGGGAGCCCTACACCTCGACCGCCGAACTCGCCGGCCTGGCGCGGGTGGTCCGGGACGGCAACGGCATAACCCCGGGCCTGACCTTCACGGTGGCGCGCGACAGCGCCCTGGCGGCCAAGCGGCCGCTACTGGCCGATTTCGCCGCGCGCCTCGCGAAGGCCCGGGCCTGGGCGCTCAAGGACCCGGCGCCCTACGCGGCGGTCTGGTCGAAGCTGATCGGGCTGCCGGAGGCGGTGCCTTTGCGCTGGTTCAGCCGGGCTGGCTACCGGACCGGGCCGATCGATGCCGACGTGATCGCCGACGAGCAGCGCACCATCGACCTCTACGTCCGCGCCGGCCTGATCCCGAAGGCCCGCGCCCCGCAGGCGGCGGCGATCTTCGACACGGGGTTTTCCCAAGCTCTGTCCGAAGCCCCGGCGGCGGTGCAATGATGGGCACGCCCCCGGATCAGAGGTCCTGACAATGCACGACAGCGGCGACGGCCATACCCACGATCATCACGCCCATGATCATCTCGCCCACGATCACGGGGCCGGGGAGGGGGCACCCGAGGCGGCGCGCTGGAAGCATGACGGCGTGCGGGTGATCCCGGGCGACCAACTCGACAGCAACACCGCGCAGACCCCCGGCATGTTCCGGCAGGCGGCGGTCAACGCCGCCCGGGTCGGCGCCCAGAAGATCTGGGCCGGCACGGTGGCGATCCAGCCCGACGCCAAGACCGGCGTTCACCATCACGGCGCCCTGGAGAGCGTGATCTACGTGGTCTCCGGCCGCGCCCGGATGCGCTGGGGCGAGCGGCTCGAATATGTGGCCGAGGCCGGGCCGGGGGATTTCATCTTCGTGCCGCCTTTCGTGCCGCACCAGGAGATCAACGCCTCCACGGACGAGCCCCTGCACTGCGTGCTGGTGCGCTCGGACAACGAGGCCGTGGTGGTCAACATCCCGGATGTCGAGCCGGTGGAGCGGCCCGAATCCGTCCACTGGGTCGATCCGATCCACAAGCACCCGTGAATCCCTGCGGAGCGCAACCATGAGTCGAGACCGCCAGCTGCATCTCGGCGCGTTCATGCGCCCGGTGGGGATCCACACGGCCTGGTGGCGCTATCCCGGCGGCTACCCGGACGCGAACTTCAACTTCGAGCACCTGACGCAGTTCGCCCGGCGGCTGGAGGCCGCGAAGTTCGACGCCTTCTTCATGGCCGACCATCTGGCGGTGATGAACATGCCGATGGCGGCCCTGCGCCGCTCGGCCACCGTGACCTCGTTCGATCCGCTGACGCTGCTGCCGGCGCTCGCCGCGCTCACGTCGCGGATCGGGCTGATCGCCACGGCATCGACCACCTACAACGAGCCCTACCATGTGGCCCGGAAGTTCGCCTCCCTCGACCACATCTCGAAGGGCCGGGCCGGCTGGAACCTCGTCACCTCGGGCAACCCGGACGAGGCGCTGAATTTCGGCCGCGACGCGCATCTCGACCACGCGGTGCGCTACGCCCGGGCGCGCGAGTTCTACGCCGTGGTCACCGGCCTGTGGGATTCCTGGGCCGACGACGCTTTCCTGATGGATCCGGAGAGCGGCCTGTTCTTCGATCCCGACAAGCTGCACGTCCTCGACCACGCGGGCGAGTTCCTGAAGGTGAAGGGCCCGCTCAACATCGCCCGGCCGGTGCAGGGCTGGCCGGTGATCGTCCAGGCCGGCGCCTCGGAGGCGGGACGGCAGATCGCGGCCGAGACCGCCGAGATGGTGTTCGGCGCGAGTTCCACCCTGGAGGCCGCGCAGGCCTACTACGCCGACGTGAAGGGCCGGATGCCGGCGCTCGGGCGCGATCCCGACCACCTGAAGATCCTGCCCGGCGCCCTGGTGATCCTGGGCGAGACCGAGGCCGAGGCGCAGGCGAAGCGGGCGCGCCTCGACGATCTGGTCCATCCCGACAGCGGGCTCGCCAACCTGTCGGTGCGGCTCGGGGTCGACGCCTCCGGCTTCGATCTCGACGCGCCCCTGCCCGAGATCCCCGAGACCAACGCCAGCAAGACCAGCCAGGCTCAGATCCTCGGCGAGGCCCGCCGGACCGGCGCCACGGTGCGCGACCTCGCCCGCAGGGTCGGCGCCTATGCCGGGCTCCATTTCGTCGGGACGCCGGCGCAGGTTGCGGACCGGATGGAGGAATGGCTGGAGAGCCGCGGCTGCGACGGCTTCAACGTCATGTTCCCGTTCGTGCCCGAAGGGCTCGACGACGTGGTCGACCGGCTCGTGCCGGAACTGCAAAGGCGCGGCCTGTTCCGGCGCGACTATGCCGGCACGACCCTGCGCGACCATCTCGGCCTGCCGCGCCCGCCGAACCGGTTTTTTGCGTCGGACGAGACGGGCGGCGCGTGACCGAACAGGATGTGCCGTTTCTCGGAAGGATCGAGATCTGCGCGGCTGCCCAGGACGCCACTCCCGTCATTTCGGAGCGCCGCAGACGATTCCGGAATGACGGGGTGATCAAGGTGGAAAGCTTGGACGAACGGCTTTCGAAAAGAGCGCCGTGTTACCGCTTCACCTTGGCCTTGCGGGCGGCGAAGCGGGCGTCGCGGGTCGCCTTCTGCTCGGCGGCGAGGGCGGCTTGGCGCTCGACCTTCTCGGCGGCCTGACGGACGATCTCGGCCGCCGCGCGCTCCTGTTCGGCGAGGGCTTCGGCGGCACGGACCGCGTCGGCGGCGGCGCGGGCGGCCTCCCGCTCGCTCACCCGCACCTCGCGGGCCTCGACGACGGCCTGGCGCTCGGCCTGCCGGGCGAGGACGGCCGGATCGTCGGCCGGGGGGCGTGCCCGGAACTGGGCCAGCCGCTCTTCCTTGGCCTTCGCGCCGGCCTCGAGACGATCGGACAGCTGCGTTTCTTTGAATTGACCCACGGATACTCCTCGCGCGCTTCGCAGCGCCGGTGGCGAGAGCATCATCCCGAAAGGGTTTCGGAGACCGATGATGCCCGATCAAGAGCCCGAAACGGCATCGCGGATGCCGGTCCAGAAACAGAAGAAGCCGCTCCACACAGGGAACGGCTTCGAAACGCGTCCTCAGGGTGAGGCGCTCGGTTCAGGCGGCCTGGAGGCTGCCGGCGGACTGCTTGCCGCTGCGACGGTCGGTTTCCAGCTCGAAGGAGAGCTTCTGGCCCTCGATCAGGTTGCGCATGCCGGCGCGCTCGACAGCCGAGATGTGCACGAACACGTCCTTGCCGCCGTCGTCAGGCTGGATGAAGCCGAAGCCCTTGGTCTCGTTGAACCACTTAACGGTGCCGATGGTCATAAATATTCCAACTGCTTTAGAGCATGATGCGATCGACCAGCATTCCGGCCGATCAAAATCATCATACGGTAACAAAGATCCAGGGTTTGCTGCCGATGCGCTGCACGGGCAGCGAACGCTGGACGATCGAATGGGTCGAGCGCACGCCGTGCATGCGCTCATCCGCGAGTCGTCGAAAATGGGAGAGATGCAGAGCGCTCGCCCTGTTGTGGCGAGACGGCCGAATATCTGGCCTCAAATCGATATGCGTTCTCTAGCGCATTGCCGGGATAATCACAATCCCGAAAGAGGCTGCCGAGAAAAACGGTCCGGCGTGCCCGTGAAATCGCGGGTTCTTGCGATGTTGTTTTGGTGCACGACCTTCAATATTCAGGCCGCCCGTCCGGATCCGGGCCGCTCCGGCGGGTCGCGATCGGGCCCGTCGGCTTCGAAGAGCGTTAGCACTCTCGCCGATTGAGTGCTAAGAGGTCCCGACCCGGCGCGGATGATTCGGTCCGCTGCCGCCTTTCCCGTACGGGCTCCGTCATGCCGACGCGAGACCCGGAGGCGGGACGACCAGGATGCCACACATGAAGTTTCGCCCGCTGCACGACCGCGTGGTGCTACGCCGCATCGAGGGCGAGGAGAAGACCAAGGGCGGGATCATCATCCCCGACACCGTCAAGGAGAAGCCCCAGGAGGGCGAGGTCGTCGCCGTCGGACCCGGTGCCCGGGACGAGGCCGGCAAGATCAATCCCCTGGAGGTGAAGCCCGGTGATCGCGTGCTGTTCGGCAAGTGGTCCGGCACCGAGGTCAAGATCGACGGCCAGGACCTTCTGATCATGAAGGAATCCGACATCATGGGCGTCGTCGCCTAAGGGCGTCCGCCCAGCCCAAAGCTCCTCAAGCCCTTCGAGGCGCCCGCTCCGGCGCGCCTCGGGGCCGAACGACAACAGAAGAGATCGTCCATGTCAGCCAAAGACGTCCGTTTTTCCGTCGATGCCCGCGAGAAGATGCTGCGCGGCGTCGAGCTGCTCGCCAGCGCCGTGAAGGTGACGCTGGGTCCCAAGGGCCGCAACGTCGTGATCGAGAAGAGCTTCGGCGCCCCGCGCATCACCAAGGACGGCGTCACCGTCGCCAAGGAGATCGAGCTCGCCGACAAGTTCGAGAACATGGGCGCCCAGATGGTGCGCGAAGTGGCCTCGAAGTCGAGCGACATCGCGGGTGACGGCACCACCACCGCCACCGTGCTGGCCGCCTCCATCGTCCGCGAAGGCGTGAAGTACGTCGCCGCCGGCATGAACCCGATGGACCTCAAGCGCGGCATCGACCTCGCGGTCGCCGCGGTCGTGAAGGACATCAGCGAGCGCTCCCGCAAGGTCGCCTCCTCGGAGGAGATCGCCCAGGTCGGCACGATCTCCGCCAACGGCGACAAGGAGATCGGCGAGATGATCGCCCACGCCATGCAGAAGGTGGGCAACGAGGGCGTGATCACGGTCGAGGAGGCCAAGACGGCCGAGACCGAGCTCGACGTCGTCGAGGGCATGCAGTTCGACCGCGGTTACCTGTCCCCGTACTTCATCACGAACGCGGAGAAGATGATCGCCGAACTCGAGGATCCCTACATCCTGATCCACGAGAAGAAGCTGTCGTCGCTGCAGGCGATGCTTCCGGTGCTCGAGGCCGTGGTCCAGACCGGCAAGCCGCTGCTGATCATCGCCGAGGACATCGAGGGCGAGGCGCTGGCCACCCTCGTGGTGAACAAGCTGCGCGGCGGCCTGAAGGTCGCGGCCGTGAAGGCGCCGGGCTTCGGCGATCGCCGCAAGGCGATGCTCGAGGACATCGCGATCCTGACCAAGGGCCAGATGATCGCCGAGGACCTCGGCATCAAGCTCGAGAACGTGACGCTCGACATGCTCGGCCGGGCCAAGCGGGTGCGGATCGACAAGGAGAACACCACGATCATCGACGGGTCCGGCGAGAAGTCGGACATCGAGGCCCGCATCTCGCAGATCAAGGCGCAGGTCGAGGAGACCACCTCGGACTACGACCGGGAGAAGCTGCAGGAGCGCCTGGCCAAGCTCGCGGGCGGCGTCGCGGTGATCCGCGTCGGCGGCTCGACCGAGGTCGAGGTCAAGGAGAAGAAGGACCGCGTCGACGACGCCCTCCACGCCACCCGCGCGGCCGTCGAGGAAGGCATCGTCCCGGGCGGCGGCACCGCGCTGCTGCGCGCCAAGAAGGCCGCCCAGGGTCTGACCAGCGACAACCCCGACGTCTTGGCCGGCATCAAGATCGTGCTGAAGGCGCTCGAGGCCCCGATCCGTCAGATCGCCCAGAACTCGGGCGTGGAAGGCTCGATCGTGGTCGGCAACATCCTGGCCAACGCCTCGGAGACCTACGGCTTCAACGCGCAGACCGAGGAGTATGTCGACATGCTCCAGGCCGGCATCGTCGATCCGTCCAAGGTCGTCCGGGCGGCGCTCCAGGGCGCGGCTTCCGTCGCCGGCCTGCTGGTCACCACCGAGGCGATGATCTCCGAGCTGCCGCGCAAGGAAGCCCCGGCCATGCCGGGCGGCGGCGGCATGGGCGGCATGGACTTCTAAGCCGGCTCCAGACCTAAACACCACGATCCGGCGCGGGCGCTTTTCGCGGTCGCGCCGGATCCTCACTTGCAAGCCGGCCCGGGGCATCGATCCGGGCCTGCGCCGTCCCGCAACCGCGACCCCCTCCGCACCGCACCAAGCGGGCCGATGCGGGTTGACCCTGGTGCCGGTCGGGAGATTCTGATGCGCCTGCTCATCCATCGGGACGGGATCGTCCTGACGCTCGCCCCGCGCGCCGCCCTCCTGGCGCTGGTGACGACGGTCCTGGTGGCGCCCGCCCCGGCCCGTGCCTGGGGCATTCCCGGGTGCACCAACCTCCCCGAATACAATCGCGCCCTCGGCGCGCTCCAGGGCATGACCAGTGCCTGCGACATGAGCGTCGCGCATGCGCGCGAAGTCATCGCGGAGCATGACGGCGTCCCGGTGATGGTACCGCAGGCAGCGCCGCCGCCCCGGGTCCGGGTCCGGCGCCATCCGGCCCGATCTCACCACAGGACACCGCGCAAGCGGCGCGGCACGGCGCACGCCTTCTGATCCGCACCGTCGTTGTCCGGAGGAGCCAGCGCCCCGCTAAAGTTAGACGGTGGCGTCGATGCCGGCCGGCTCCGTTAGGGCACCCGTAGGGATAAAGGATTCGCGCCGTGCGGCTCGATCTCGGTCACAAAGGCGATTGGATCGTCGATCCCCGCGAGCTGGCGTCGCGCCTGGGCGTCACCATGGCCGTCCTCAAGCAGCAGGAACGCCTCGGCCAGGTCGAGGCTCGCATCAAGCCCGGCTCGGGCGCGGAGGCGGATCAGACCCGCGTGACGGTCCGCCTGCTCGACAAGGGCTGGCGGGGCATCTTCGATGAAAGCGGGGCGCTCATCGCCGAGGAGCGATGGTGACGGGCCGCCCGGAGCGGTTCGCGGCCGGGCAAAAGGTCATCGCGGCCAAGAAAGCCGCGGCGCCGGGACAATGCGTGGTACAGACCTGAAGAGATTCCGCCGCTGCTCTCGTCGAGGACCGACATGAACGCCTTCAGATGGCTTATGGCCAAGGTTATCGGCTTCCTGTTCTCGCAGACGATCGACCACAAGAACCGCAAAGCTGCTGCCGACAAGGAGGGCGGGACCTACGATGCCGCGCCGGCTTATCAGTCATCCGGGTTCGAAAGTGATTATCATGCGGCGACCAACCTGCTGAAGCAGCGGATGGACAAGAACTTTCCGGATAATTTTCACGCCCGGCTCGGGTCGCAGGCCAACAGCATGTACGATTACGGTGAGGACCGTGCGGAGGCCGTCGACACGGCCTCGACCGCGATCGCGATGGCGCTCCGGAACGGCGCGACCGTCAGCCAGGCCGCGGAGGCGGGCGCGGCCAGCGTCGGCATCTGAGGGGGGACGGACGGCTGCTCGGCCCCGCAGCCGTCTGCAAAAAGGGTCGCAACCGGGGAGAGAAGCCGCACGGCCCATCGAGCTCCGCGGCGTTACCGCGGGGCGGCCTCGGATCCGATCACCAGAGATTGCGCGGCAACCGCCGCTTCCAGCGCTCGCCGGCCTTGAGGGTGTCGCCCTGCCGGGAAAGCCGGACCGGGCGCGTCGGCATCGCGGCCGGCTGGCTCACGACCGCGACCGGCGCCGGGGCGAGAACCGGCCGCGCCACCGTGACCACGGGCGTCTGCGCACGCTTGGACGGCACCTTCGAAGCCGGCTTCGAAACGGCCTTGGCCCGGCGCACCCGCGGCAGGCGCTCGACCGACGGGGCGTCGTCCGCCTCGTCGGCGTCGGGCTCGCTCGCCGTCGCGAACATCGGAACGAGGCTCGGCAGCACCCGCCGGGCCGGGGTCTCGGGCGGCGCCGGCTCGACAGGGGCGGCGGGCGCGAACGCGGCCTCGGCCGGCTTGTCGGCGGTGTCCGGCGGAATGTCCCACCACAGATCGGGATTGTCGCGGTGTCGCGCCGTCGTATCGACCAGCGCGACGCGGGAGGTGCGGGTATGCTTGACTTCGACCGTGAACGGCCGCGCGCTCCGGCGCTTCATGTGTGCGGAATTCCTGAGACTAACGTGCCCGGCGGCGCAAAATGTGCCGGCAACGTTCAAGCATCATACGGGACTGAACCACGCGTTGTCGAGCGCGGAGATCAACAATCCTGTTCGTGCAGCATAGGCTTTTGGGATGACCTCAAGTGCCGCGGCTCCATAGCACAGTCGAAGTACTGCCTTCCGCGCTTCATGGTTGTGGCAGCGGTGCCGATATGGGTCCGTCGGGTTCGTGCGTCGCCACCTCCGGACCGGCCGCCGTGCCGGCCTCGAATCCGGGCCGTTGAAGGCTACGACGTCTGCCGCGCCGCGCGCCTGCGTCTCTGGACGGCCTCGCGGACATGCGTGACCAGCAGGGCGACGAGGCGCATCTCGACGCTCTCCGTCCGCCCGTGCGCCTCCGACCGGATCGCATCGGCTGCGAGCGCGTCGGCCTCCCGCTCCAGCCGTTCGAGGTCGGCGGGCTCGGCGCCCGACACGGACAGCCAGATCTCCAGGAGGCGCATGACCCGGGTCGGCGGCCGCCGCGGCCGGAAGCGGCGATACAGGCCGATGCCCGCCGCGCTCAGCGAGGCTGCCGCGCTGATCATCAGCCCGAGCCAGTAGGCCCCATTCTGCGCCTGATCCGCCAGGCTCGGCTGGTTGCCGGTCAGGTAGGCGGCGGCACCCGGATGGATGGGGAGCGCCTGGACCTTGTCGTCGGTGTCGGGCGCCTCGATGCCGGCCAGGTCGTCGTCGAGCGCCACCAGCCGCGGCTTGCCGGTCAGCACCTCGCGGGTGATCTCGCCGGCGAGCCAATCGGGCATCGCGCCCCTGGCGACGAGCCGGTGGCTGACCGACAGGGTGGTGATGTCGTCGCCCGGCGCCGGCAGGGAACCCAGGAAGGCGCCCTTGGGCACGTCGATCGTGTCGAGCACGGGATGTTCCTTGGCGATCGCCGCCGCCTCGTCGACCTCGAACAGCTTCACCGCCCCGGAGCCTTTGCGGAGCGCCGTGAACAGCGGCAGCCATAGTGCGCTTCCGACCGGCGCCACGACGAACAGCGAACCGATCTGCCGGGTGCGGGCGGCCTCGGTCAGCTGGTCCACGCTCAGGATCCGGCGATGGACGCTTCCCGGAGGCACGCCGAAATGGGTCAGGATCAGGTCGAGCAGCCGCGGATCGAGCTTGCGTCCGTCGAGGAGCCCGACCGTGCTGCCCTTGAGCTTGGCCACGCTGTCGACGGCGCTGCCGCCGGGCGCGATGAACACGACCGCGTCGCGGCGCAGGATGACCAGGGTCTGTCCGTCCTTCGGGGCGGCATCGCTGCGCACCAGGGCGAGCTGGGTCTTGCCCCTGTCGAGGGCCTCCGCTGCCCCGAGGCGATCCGGCTCGTAGATCGTCCGGATGCGGACCCGCGGATGCCGGGTTTCGAAGAGCTGCGTCAGCGCCTGTGCCGCCTCTCGATCCTCCGTGCTGGTCTTCGCGACGGCGATGTCGAGGGCGAGCAGGCCGAGCAGCAGATGGACCAGCACCGCGACGATCGCGGCGCCGGCGATGACGCCCAGGGCGATGAGTGTCGTCTTGGAACGCCCGATCATCCGTGCCGCGCTGTCTGCCGAGCCGACAGCATAACGTGAGGACGCGGCTCAAGGTCCGGGCGAACGCTCGCCGACCGCCGGCAACCTTTCCGGATCGGAAGGATCCGTGAACCGGAGGGCGGCTCGCGAACTTCTCCCTGCGCCGGGGCGATCCGTTGGTGCCGCGGCAGGAGGAATCTCGATGCGCATCCCCTATCTCGCGGCGCTGGCCGGTGCCGGCCTCGCCATCCTGAGTCTACCGGCCGCGGCCGTCCCGGCAGGCCCCGGGGCCGGATTGGCCGCGCCGTCCGCCCTGCTCACCCAGGTTCGGATGCGCCACCACCACAGGCGCCGGGGCAGCATGGCGCGGACGCAGCGGAAGTACCCGGGTGCGAGCTTCGTGCGGAACACCACCCGCGGCGCGCCGGCCGGCAGCAGCGGCGGCAACGGCACCACCGGCAGCTACGCCGCCCCGAGCGGGAAGTAGCCTCCGGCGCCGGGCGAGGCCGCCTGCCGCGAGGGGGTTCGCCCCGCTCGCGGCAGGCTTCTTCGTGGCCGCTCCGGCTCCGGCGGATGCGCCGGTTCGTGATCCCGGACCGCCCGATGCCGGATGGCGCGGCCGGCGGGCCTATCGGCGGGAAACCCTGGCTCCCATCGTACGTTTTGGCACGACGGCCCCGTGCGACGCGCACGTCAGGCCGAGATGCCCAGGAGACCATGATGCGTCATGCCATCTTCGCTGTCCTTGCGCTGACTGCCACAACACCGTCCCTCGCCCAGACCAGTACCGCTCCCGCCCCGATCACGCAGCCCGGGCCGCCCCGGCCGGTGGCGCCCGGCACGCCGCCGGGAACCGTCGTCGTCCCGGACGCGGCCAAGAACGGCGGCCCGGGCAGCACGGCCGTCATCGCGCCGGCGGGGACGGGGGCGGCGACCATAACGACCGACACGGCGGCGGGCGGCAATGCCAGCCAGCCCGAGCGCGGCGTTCCCCAGACCGGCGGCGGCGGCGGCGGCGACAATGGCGGCGGCTGATTGATCGCCGCCTGATGCGCGCCGGGCGCGGTCCTGCGGATGGAACGCACGCCGCGGCCGCGAGACCGCCGGTTCGCCGGTTCGCCGGTGGCTCCAGGTCCTGGATCCAACCCTCTCGCCTGCGCCGGACCGGTATCCCCTCCGGCGGCGCGCGCCCTAGCCGCCACCCCCTCCGCCGCCGCCCGTTCCGGGGCCGCCGAGATTGCCGTCCTTGTTCGGGGTGTTCCAGTGGATGATGCCGTCGTCCGGGGCGCGCAGCGTCGTGGTCGGCGGTCGCGGATAGAAGAAGGGCTGCGCCTGGATCCCTTCGCGGCGATGGGCCCTGTCGGCTCGAACGCCCCGGGCGAATGCGGGGGTGCTGCCGAAGACCGCGAGCGCGACCACGAGCCACCGCACCGACGGGCGTTCTAGGATCATCGCGCACTGGACGCCGCGCGCCGTCCGGCCGGTTCGCCGACGAGCCGGGTTTGTCGCGTGGGAGCGGGGCGCATCCGCAGGAAGGCCGTTGCAGGTCACTCCGTCAGGAACGGTCCGAGAGCCCATCGGGTTGCCACTAAGCCGGGGCCGCGCATCAGCGGCCTCGGCAAGGAGAGAATCCGTGTTCAAGATACCGACGCTGACGGGTGGCCTGTTCGCAGCCAGCCTGTTTCTCGCGCCCCTCCCGGCCGCCGCGGCCCAGATCGGTCTCGGGGCCGTCGCCGAGGCTGCCCCGGCCGTGGAGCGGGTTCAGTACGGCTACGGCGGACCCCGCTTCGGACCCGGTTTCGGCGGCCACCGCCATGGCTACGGCGGCCCGGGCTTCCGGGGGCGGGGTTACGGCTACGGCCGCGGATACGGTCGCGGGTACGGTCGTGGCTATGGCCGGCCGCACGGCTATGGCGGTCCGCGCGGCTATGGGCGTGGCGGCTTCTGACCGCTTCCGATCCGAATCCTGATCCTCATGAGCCCGCCCGGCCCCCTGTCGTGGCGGGCTCGTCGTGCGTGCACGGTCCCGGCCCGGGACGATCGATCCCGAGGCACGCGCACGGCCTGCTAACCGCGGCTCGTCACCGTGCATCACGAGCCGCGTCGCGTATCGGCTCGACCGCTGGTGAGATCGGACGCTCCCCCGCCCCGTGAGCAGATCGGGGCGGGGCCGAGCGGCCGATCCGCCCGGCGCACACGCCCTCGTCATGGCCGTGGTCTTGAAACGGCCGAATCCCGGTTGCCCGAGTTCCAGCATGCGCCTGATCCTCGCCGCCCTCCTCGTTTGCTCCGCCACGGCGGCCTGCGCCGGGGAGCCGCTCATGGACGGTCCGGTCACGGGCGGCGGCTTCGGGATGAGCGGCGCGGACTATTACGGCGACATCCGCAGCCGGATGCCGTTCACGCAGGAGGCCTCGCCCCGGCCGATCGGCGTCGCCGAGGTCGAGCGTGCGCGGGCGGTGCGCAAGCGCGCCGAAGCGCGATACCCGGCGCGGCGGCGCTCGCCCCACGGCTGAGCCGGCGCCGTCGGCCATTCCCGCCCGGCCCGGCGCCGCGGCGGATTGTCTTGCAGGTTGGCGTTCCGGGCCGTGCATCGTCGGATCCTTCAACGGCGCGGGTGCGTCAGGCCCGCGCCCGGGCGACGGGCGCCATCTCTTCGGAGTGGTCCGGAAAACACAGCATCTCGGCGTAGTCGCCGATCGGGCGCGGCTTGCCGAACAGGTAGCCCTGCATCTCCCCGCACGCCTCGTCGGCCAGGAACCGCCTCTGCGCGGGCGTCTCGACGCCCTCGGCGACGACCCCCATCCGGAGGCTCCGGCCGAGGCTCAGCACGGCGCGCACGATCACGGCCGCCTGCGGATCGACGCCGAGTTGCGCCACGAACGAGCGGTCGATCTTCATCTTGTCGAACGGGAAGGCCTGCAGGGTCGCCAGCGACGCGTAGCCGGTGCCGAAATCGTCCATGCTGATCCGGACGCCGAAGCTCTTCAGGCGCCGCAGGATGTTGATCGCCCGGGCCATGTCGTTGATGATCACGCTCTCGGTGACCTCCAATTCCAGCCGGTCGGGCGACAGGCCAGTCTGGGCCAGCACGGCCAGCACCGTCTCGGGCAGGTCCGGCTTCTGGAACTGCCGCGGCGACAGGTTCACCGCGACCTTGAGCGACGGCGCCCAGGTCGCGGCCTCGCGGCACGCCTCGCGCAGCACCCAGTCGCCGAGCGCGATGATCAGCCCGGTCTCCTCGGCCAGGGGGACGAACACCCCGGGCGGGATCTGGCCGCGCACCGGATGGGTCCAGCGCACCAGCGCCTCGAAGCCCACCAGTACGCCCGTCGCGCCGTCGACCTGGGGCTGGTAGTGCAGGCTCAGCGCCTCGTCGGCCATCGCCTGCCGCAGGTCGCTCTCCAGCACCCGGCGCTCCTCCGCTTCCTCGTCCATGTCGGCCGCGAACACCCGGTAGGTGCCCCGGCCCTCGGCCTTGGCCCGATAGAGCGCGAGGTCGGCGCGCCGGTACAGGCATTCCGCGCTCACCCCGTGCTCCGGCGCCACCGCGATGCCGACGCTCAGGCCGACGCCGATCCGCTGCCCGCCCACCTGGAGCGGCGCCGCGAACAGGCCGGTCAGGCGCTCGGCGACCGTGACGGCTTCCTCGGGGCCGCCGGTGAGCAGGACGGCGAACTCGTCGCCGCCCAGGCGCGCCACGACGCCGTCCCCCACCGACGACCGCAACCGGTCCGCCACGCTGCGCAGCAGGTCGTCGCCGGCTTGGTGGCCGAGCGTGTCGTTCACGCCCTTGAAGCCGTCGAGGTCGAGGTAAAGGACCGAAGCGGTGCCGCCCCGGATTGCGATCTCGGTGAGGCACCCGTCGAGATGCTCCCGGAACAGGCCGCGGTTCGGCAGGCCGGTCAGGATGTCGTGCCGCGCCAGCCGTGCGACCTCGGCCTCCGCGGCCTTGCGCTGGGTGATGTCCGTGAAGGTCCGCACGAAGCCGCCGTCCGGCAGCGGCACGGTCCGGATCTCCAGCACCAGGCCGTTCGGGCGCACGCGCTCGTGGACATGCGCCTGCTCCGGACCGCCGCGCTCGATCCAGTCCCGGTACGACCGGTCGGTGCGGTTGTGCTCGCGGTGGCGCAGCTGATGGCGCAGGACGGCCTTGTAGCTCGGGGCCCCCAGCATCATCGCGCGCGGCAGGTCGAGGAGCGCCAGGGCGCGCTCGTTGCACACCTGAACCGTGCCGCGCCCGTCCACCCGGATCAGCCCCTGGTCCATGCTGTCCAGGGTCATGTCGAGCAGCAGGGTCTTCTCGCGCAGGGCGAGGCCCTGGCGGGCCAGCGCCGCGTTGATGGTGCGCAGGTGGTCCAGCATCAGCGCCAGCGCCGCGAAGGCCAGGATCACTGCCATCATCACGGCGATGCCGCCCGCCACCGCACCGCGGGCGAGGCCGAGATCCAGGGTCTCCTGCGCCGGGTCCGGGACCACGCGCGCCGCCGCCATGGCCAGGAAGTGCAGCCCGGCGATGGCCGCCGTCAGGATCGTGGCGGCGGCCATCCGGGTCCGGCCGTCGCCGCCGCGTCCATGGACCATCAGGGCCGCGCCGGAGAGGCCGCAGCCGATCGTCGCCGCCACGACGGCCAGGGTCGGATCCCAGTCGAAATGTCCGGGCAGCACCACGCCGGCGATGCCCAGGAAGTGCATGCAGGCGATGCCGCCGCCCAGGACCAGGCCGGCGACGGCCCCGGCCCAGGGCGCGCCCTGGTGCGCGGCGCGCAGCAGCGTGAAGGCGACCAGGGCGGCCGCGATGGCGACGATCAGCGACAGCAGCGTGGTGGCGACCTCGTAGCCGACGACGATTCCGGGATCGTACCCGAGCATCCCGATGAAGTGGGTGCTCCAGATGCCGGCGCCGGCCGAGAAGCTGGCGGCCAGAAGCCAGCTCGGCGCCCAGGCGCCGCCCTTGCGCACGCGCTGCTCGAGCAGCAGGGCGACGTAGCACGAGATCCAGCAGACACAGGCCGCCAGGGGAACCACCCAGGGGGTGTGCTCGTCGGTCAGGCAGGCCAGAGCGCGGTACATGGGAGCCTCGCCACGCGGCAATACGGGCGCACGATAGCGCGGCCAATACTAATCAGAAGTTGCATTTCGGAATAAGATTTCGCCTCTCAGGAGGGGTGTTCCGGGTCATCGCGTCGTCGCTTGTGTGGCATGATCAGAAAGTCCCGGCCCGAACTCCGAAGCGGGCCTGCCGGATCTCCGCGCCCGGCCCACCCGTCCGGTGCCGTGAATCGCCGTCGATGGACGCGAAAAGCCCCGAAGATTGCTCTTGGGAACGGTTCTCAAGCCGGCCAGCGTGGCGGTTACATGCCGCCAGCGCGCGTCGGCCATGCCTCATGACCGGTGTCCCGGCCGCCGGAGGCGCGGTAGGTGACGGCTCCTCCCAAGACGACCCCTTCGAGCCCGCTCGGCACAAGCCGCGGCGGGCTCTTTTTCGTTAAGCGTTTCGCCATACCCCTCTTCGGTATCCACGATCCGACGGCGGCTCGGCTCTCCGCCCGCCGCCGACGGATCGTTTGACGGCTTCCTTTGGCATCCCGCATGAAACACCGCTTCGCGTTCCTGGCCTTGATGATCGTATGCGCGGGCCCGGCCCTCGCCCGGGGCGACCGGTCCGGGCCGGGCTGCGACGACCCGCAGACGACCGGGTCTCTGCCCACCGGGATGCGGGACCTGGACGCCCTGGCCGTCGAGTCCGACCGGGTCGCCGTGATCCCGCCCGAGGACAGCTGGCAGGAGCAGGCGCAGCAGAACGCGGAACGCCGCCGGCGGAAACGGGCGGAAGGATGCGGGGTCGATTGACGGTCGTCGGCCGCGTCCCGAACAGGAGGCGGGACAGCCTGCCACTTATCGTTGATTCCCCGGGCAATCACCGGCACTGTGCCTGCGGCCGCGCCGACACGCGCCGGCAACGCTCCGCGGGCACGCATGCGGACCTGAACGCGAAGGGCGATCCGACATGAGGCTTCTGGCTCTCGGTGCCGTCATGGCCCTCACGGCAGCACCGGAAGCGCTGGCGCAGAGCATGCAGGACGTTCCGGTCCAGCGCGACCTCAGGCGGATGGACCGGCTCGACAGGCGCCTCAACCGCGACGGCATCCGGCGGGTCGATCCGAACGTGACGCCGGACAATCCCGACGGCGTCGTCGGCTTCGACGGCGTACCCGACAATTACGGGGATCGCGGCGTCATCGATGACGGCCCCCTGCCGCCCGGCTCGCCGGCCGATACCGACGACGACTGAGCTTCAGCCGCAGCGCCGCGGGAGCGGTGCCGATTGCAGTGCAACCCTGTTCGCCGCTCGGGCTTTGATGTCACGCGCGCCGGCGCCGGGCCGGTCCCCGCTTCGGCGGCTCGCGCGCCGCAGGCGATCGGGAGACGGACAGATGGCTGACGACACACCGCACGCCGACGGCGTCGCCCGGAGGATTGCCGAGAACGTCTACGCCGCGTTCTGCCGGCAGGCGACGATGCCCGCCCACCCGCTCGAAGAGCAGACGATCCTGGCGCGGCTCGTCGAGGCGATCCGCCCCCAGGTCGGGACCGGTTCGCCCGGAGCGCTCGTCGAGGCCGCCAACGCGGCCCTGTCCGCGTGGGAACAGCGGGACCCCGAGATCCGCGGGCCGCGCGTCGTCGCGGTGAACCCGATCGACGGTGCCGTGACCGTCGGATAGGGCGTCGTCCCGAAGACCGCTGTCCGGCACGATGGGCCGGCCGCGCGGGAGCGATGCCAAAGGGGCGGCGGTTTTAAGCAGGGATGCGCATGCGCAGGGGTCGGCCGAGGTCTGGCGCTTCGAAGCGGGCTTTGCCCGAAAGCCTGACGCAGCATCTCTCGGATCCGAAGATCCGGGTCCTCAAGACACCGGACGGCCGGCGTCGCTCCGACCGCGCGGCCGGCGTGGTCCGGAAGGTCCTGATCTCGCTCGTGACCCTCGCCGTGCTCGTGCTGGCCGGGGGGCACCTCGTGCACGCGTGGTAGGAAAACGCGGCGGGATCGGCCCTACCTGAAACGGCCAGGCTGCCTATGTCTCCGCTGCAAGGAGCCGTTCAACCCATGATCATGATCATCATCTGCTTCCTCGCGCCATGGCTCGCCATGTTCCTGCGCGGGAAGATTCTGCAGGGCATCCTCTGCATCATCCTCCACATCACGATCATCGGATGGATCCCGGCGACGATCTGGGCGCTGGTTGTCACCCGCAGGGAAGCCGCCTGACACGCCGCCGGCGCCGACGAGGAGGTCCGCATGCCGCCCAAGCTCATGAAGACGATCATCGGGGCCGTGGTCGCCGTCGCGCTCGCGGCGGCTGTGTCCTACGGGGTGATCAGCCAGCAGACCGCCGACCAGATCCAGACCAAGGCCAACGAGGCGCTGCAGACCGACCAGACCGCGCCGGCTCCGCAGCAGCAGACCCAACCGGCGCCTCAGACTCCCGGCCCGCAGACTCCGAGCCCGCAGACTCCGAACACGCAGGCGCCCGCGGCCCGTCCGTAGGGGGCGGCCTCCCTCGCTCCACGATGCCGGAGGGGCCCTGGGTCCGCGCCTTACTGGAGCGAGCCCGGTCCCGGCGACATCGAGCGCCCGGCCTCGAGCAGCGCGCGGATCTTCGCGGTGGCGTGGGCGAGGATGTCGGGGCGCGCCTCGTCGTAGGACGTTTCCGTGACGAAGCTCTGGAGCGCCTCCTCGATCCGGTCCTCGATCTCTTCCATCACCGTCAGGGCCTGTGGGCCCTCCCGGCGCATGTAGGCATCCGCCAGGGCCAGGTAGGCCGCGCTGGCGAGTAGAAACGCGACTCCGTTGGCTTCCTGCGCCATCTCGGAGCCCGGCTCCGGGCTGCCGGCTTGGTCGTCCGAGAATTCATCGATCATAAAGTCATGCTCTGCACGGAAACCATGCCAGAGCATGTCTCAGTTATTGCGACGCACACAGCTGCAAAGACTGCGTATCAGCTTGACCATAAGGCGTCGAATACTACTTTTGGGTCGACGATCTCAGATAATTGCACTCTGTGGTTGTAATTGACCGTGGGGCCGCATCGGTCCGTACCCCAGCTGACAGCGGGCCTTCATCCTACACGATACCGCTGCCGTCGTACGGCCACGGTCGGCCGAGATGGGCCGCGACGGCGGCCGGATCATCGCCGACCGCCTGCACGGCTTCCGTCACATTCTCGACCGGCACCTGAAGGCGGCGCGCCCAATAGGCGGCCGAACTCGGGTCTTCGACGTTCACACGCTTCGGCTCTTGGGACACATCGGACATGGCAACCTCCGCCGGGAGAACCGCCCGGGAACCCGGACGGTTCAGACGCCGGGTCCGCGCCGGGGAGCGTACGAACTACCAGCCGCCGTAGAACCGGCGCGGGCCGTCGTAGCCGCCGGGGCCGCGCTCATACCCGCCCCCGTGGCCGTACCCGTATCCCGGGCGGCCACCATAGGGGCCGCGGGGGCCGCCATAGCCCCATCCGCGATCGTTGGGACGGCAATGGCCCCATGGGTTCGGATGAAAGCCCGGACCGCAGCCGCCGGCCACGCGCTCGATCAGAACGGTGCTGTCCGGCGGCGCGTAACCGAACGGGGCCGCCTTCGCCGCCGTGCCGGTGGCAAGTCCTGCCGCGACGACCGCGGCGATACCGAGCATCCTGGAACGCACCATGACCCGATCTCCTGAACCCGTCGGCCCGCACCTGCCGGACCGGATGCCCAGAGGATGTGGCCGGCGCCCTGAACCAGTTCTGGTCGGATCGTTCATCAATCCGACGGGAGACTGGATTGATCGATCCCACGGCGGCCTTCCTGGATGACGCATCAGGATGGCGTCTTCGCCGATCTCGCACGCTGCGAAGACCTGTGCGGGCGCGCACGGTGCCAGAGTGCCGGCAGGCGTAGCCGTGTGAACGCCGGATCCGGCAGGCGGTGCGCCGCCAAGGCCCTGTCCGCCGCTTTCGACGCTCTCACCGGTATGCCCATCCTTCTGTACCGTGACAGGCTGAACCACCTTCAATTTGGAACGGGCCGGCGGCGAAATTGTTGAGACGCCATATTCACCACAACAGGACAACCCGGATGCGCAAGCTTGCACTCGCTTCCACGGCACTGCTCGGACTAGGCCTGCTGGCGTCGGCACCCGCCGAGGCTCGCGGCTGGGGTTACGGCGGCGGCTACGGTCATGGCGGCTACGGATACCGGGGCGTCGGGTTCCGCGGCGGCTACGGCGGATATCGTGGCTACGGACGCGGCTATGGTTACCGTCGCGGCATCGGTCCGGGCGCGGCCATCGGCCTCGGCATCGCCGGCCTCGCGGCAGGCGCCATCGTGGCCAACAGCTACGGCGGCTACGGTGGTGGCTACGGCTACGGACGCCCGGTCGGTTACTACGGCGGCGGCTACGGTTACGCGCCGGCCTACGGCTATGCGCCGGCTTACGGCTACGGCGGCGGCTACGGTTATCCGGCTTACGGTTACGGCTACTGAGCCTCTGACCGCCTGACGCCATCACCTGTCGGGGCACTCGGATTCGATCCGGGTGCCCCTTTTCATGTGCGACGTACTCGGCATCTGATGGCTCGAGGCTGCTGCGGTCCGTGAGAAGCCGCCCGGCGTCGCTCCGGGCGGCTTCGTTCAGGTCAAGGTCGGATCACCAGCGGTGGTGCCAGCCACCGTGCCGGTAGCCGCCGTGCCAGCCCCAGGGCCGGTGGAACCCGACGGGGCGATAGCCGCCCCAGCGATGCCAGCGGGGGCCGTACCAGCCGACCCTGCGGTAGCCGTAGAAGACCGGCCGGACCACGACGGGACGGTAGATGACGTTCGGTCGGCAGTACCCGTCATAGCCGCGGTGGCCGCCGAACCCGCATCCATCGCGAGCCTGCGCGGTACCGGCCGTCGCTGCAATCGTTCCCAGTGCCAGGGCTGCCGCGCCAACAAGCTTGAGTCGCATCTGCACCTCCTCTGCTGCGATGGCCTGAAAACATCGATCCCCGCGGGAGGGTTGCAGGTTTCTACGATCGAATACGTTGCCAATTGTATCTGGCTGAGGGGACTCACCTTATCGTTACCTGCGCGGCGGTGCCGGCGCCCGATCCTGAGGCCGTCACGAACCCGATCGGCGGATATCCGAGGTCCGGCGACGGCTGGCTGTCACCACCTGCCTGACCGCGGCGGAGACGTCACACGCCCAGGGCGAGGGAGAGGCGCTCGCGGGCCCGGCTGACCCGGCTCTTCACCGTACCGGGCTGGCACCCGAGGATCGTGGCCGCCTCCTCGTAGACGAGACCCTCCAGCACCACGAGCAGGAGGGTTTCCCGCTGCTCGGTCGGGAGATCGTTCAGGGCCGCCTGCAACTCGGCGAGGCCGATGCGATGCTCCTGCTCGGGCGGCAGGCTCAGGCGGGACGCATGGGTCCCGTCGACGTCCTCGACCTCGCGCCGAGACCGCAGCCCCTGGTTGATGTGCGCGTTGCGCAGGATCGTGAACAGCCAAGCGATCAGGTTCGTGCCGGGCTGGAAGCGGGCGCGATGCTCCCACGCCTTCAGCAAGGTCCCCTGCACCATGTCGTCCGCCTCGGCCGCGCTGCCGGCGCGGACCATCGCGAACCGGCGCAGGCGTGGCACCGCCGCGATAAGGCCGTCGCTGAACGCCTGCGAGACCTGCCGCTCCACCTGAGCATCGCGCAGGGCGGCCCGGAGCCGCAGCAGGACCTGCCCGAGTCGCGTTCCGGGATCGACCTCCTCCATGGAGGGCAGGATCTCGTTCAACCGGCGGCCGATCAGGTCCTGGACATGCCGCGGCAACCCCTCGGTCGTCGAAGGTCCGTCAGGTGCTTCACGCGAGAGCATGGGAAGGACCGTCCTTCTTCCGTACGGGAGCGCCCATCGGCCCCTGTACGACGCTGTTCAGATCACGCGTTCTGGCTGGTTGATCCTGCTCACGTCAATGATCCGAGTATACCAGTCCAGGCCCGGACGTTCACGCAACCGGTAACGGTCGGTCCGATTTCGCGCCGCGACCCGGCGTAGGGTGAAGCGCGACCGTCATCGGTTCGGATTCGGGCTGCAAGATCGGTTCATTCGCGCTTTCGGCGGCGGTGGAAGCTCCGGGCCATTCCTCATGGCGGCCGGAGGGCGGCACGCTGTCGATCTGGAACTCCTCGTCGCCGGACGGCCGTCACGTCGCTGACTTGACGGAGGACACGTCCGAAGCGCCGACCTTACCCGTCCCACCGCGGCCCCGGGCCGCTTACCCGCGTCGCGGCCGATCCGCGACGCGGGTGTTCGACGTAAACTCAGACGGATCCGCCGCGGCGGGATCGGAGCGCGACGGGGCGCATCCGGGTGCATCGCTTGGGTCGCAGCCACCGCCCAGGCGGATCTGCACCCAACGCCTCAGCCAACACGTCCCGCATGCCGCTCGCGCGAAACCAGCAGACCTTGGCCGGGCGACCGTCCATCAGCGCTGGACATACGGACGAACCGAAGTCGCCCGCTGTTCGACAGTCGAGCGGCATGTCGGCCGCTTGGAGAATGTGAATTGGGGCAGGCGCTTGAGCCACGTGAGTGGCGGAGACGGAGGGATTCGAACCCTCGATACCCCTTTCGGGGCATGCTCATTTAGCAAACGAGTGCCTTCAGCCGCTCGGCCACGTCTCCGGCGCTCTGGCTCTAGAAGGTCGGATCGGGCGGGTCAACCCGATCCGGACCGGTGGCGGTGCGGCGGCGGCGTTCGTAGTGTTTGGCGATGCGCAGATGCCGCGAGATCGCGTAGTTCATGGCCGTCAGGAAGCCGTAGGTGCCGCGCACGACGTGGCGTCGGCCGAGATAGGCCTTGAGGAAGTTGCCCGGCAGCTCGACGAACACGCGCCAGGTGGGAATCACCACGCCCCGGGCCTCGAGGTCGTCCGCCTGCTGGTCGGAGTAGCGGTTGAGCTTGTCCAGCTGATCGCCGAGCGAGCGCACCGAGAAATGGTGGATCACCCCGCGCAGGCGGCCGGGTTTCACCCCGGGCTCCAGGGCGACGCGGTCGTGGACCGGGGAGGCCGCGTAGCGCCCCCGGTCCTTGCGATAGAGGCGAACCGGAGTCAGCCGGTAGGCCCACGGGTGGGGCCGGCCCTCGCCCGGAAAGACCTCCGCGATGCCGATCCGCCAGGCCGGCCGGCTGGGCTCGCCGGAGGCGAACAGGGTGCGGATCTCGGCCGCCAGCTCGGCGGGGACGACCTCGTCGGCGTCGAGGTTCAGCAGCCAGACGTGCCGGCACTGCTCCTCGGCGAAGCGCTTCTGCGGACCGTAGCCGGGCCAGGGCTTGTGGATCACCCGGGCGCCCAGCGCGGTCGCCAGGGCCTGGGTGCCGTCCGTGGAACCCGAATCGACGACCACGAGGTCGTCGGTCAGGTCGCGCACCGCCCGGATGGTGGCGCCGATCCGGTCCGCCTCGTTCCGCGCGATGATGAAGATCGACAGGGGCAGCGGTCCCGCGCTGGCTTCTCGCAAGCCCACCGGCGCGCCGGTCACGCCAGCCAGTCCGGCACTCGATCGAGGGCGACGAGATCCTCCACGCTCATGCGCGGGCGCACCACGGCCGCCCGGTCGCCGCGCACCAGCACCTCCGGCACGAGGGCGCGGGTGTTGTAGGTGCCGGCCTGGACCGCCCCGTAGGCGCCCGCGCTCATCACGGCGATCAGGTCGCCCGCCTGCACCGCGGGCATCTCGCGGTTGAGGGCGAGATAGTCGCCGGTCTCGCAGACCGGGCCGACCACGTCGGCGACGATGCGGGGCGTGTCCGGCCCCGGCTCGGCGACGGGGCGCAGGCCGTGATACGCCTCGTACAGGGTGGGGCGGATCAGGTCGTTCATCGCCGCGTCGATGATCACGAAGGTGCGCCCCTCGGACTGCTTCACGTACAGCACCCGGGTCACCAGGATCCCGGCATTGCCGGAAATCATCCGGCCGATCTCGAAGACCGGGCGCAGGCCGAGCGGCGTGAAATGCGGACGCAGGGTCTCGGCCAGGGCGGCGGGGTCGGGCGGCGGGGCGTTGTCGTCCCGGTACGGGATGCCGAGACCCCCGCCGAAATCGATGTGGCGCAGGGGATGGCCGGCCGCCAGCAACTGCCGGGCGAGGTCGGCGAGCAGCCGTGCCGCGCTGGCGAACGGGGCCAAGTCGGTGATCTGGCTGCCGATATGCATGTCGACGCCGTGGATCGCGATCCCCGGCAGGGCGGCGGCCGCGGCATAGACCTCCGGGGCCCGGGTGATCGGGATACCGAACTTGTTCTCGTACTTGCCGGTGGAGATCTTGGCGTGGGTGCCGGCATCCACGTCCGGGTTGACCCGCACCGAGACGGGGGCCGTCAGACCGAGGCCGGTTGCCGTCTCGGACAGCTGGGCGAGTTCGGGCTCGCTCTCGACGTTGAAGCAGAAGATTCCGGCCTGGAGCGCCGCCACCATCTCGTCCCGGGTCTTGCCGACGCCGGAAAACACGATCTTGGCCGGATCGACCCCGGCCGCGAGCGCCCGATGCAGCTCGCCGCCCGAGACGATATCCATGCCCGCGCCCTGGGCGGCGAGGGTCCGCAGCACGGCCTGATTCGAATTCGACTTCATGGCGAAGCAGACCAGCGCGTCGTCGCCCGCGAAGGCCTCCGCGAAGACCCGGTAGTGCCGCTCCAGGGTGGCGCTGCTGTAGCAGTAGAAGGGCGTGCCGACTTCCGCTGCGAGATCCGTCAGATCGACGTCCTCGGCCTGCAGGCGACCGTCGCGATAGTGGAAATGGTGCATCTCGGCCGTGTCTCTCCTGCGTGCCGGAGCGCGGGGTGTTTCCCGTGAAACATCCCGGCCGCCTGCCGGCGGGGCGCCCATCGACGAGGGCGCGACACGGCGCAGGCGCGGAGGCGGCCTCCGGCAGAAGCCGTCTACAGCAGCGGATCGAGAATGAAAGGCTCCTTGGGGATCCGGTAGCCGCGCTTCGCGCCGCGGCCGGTCTCGATCGGTGCCCCGGTGCCGCCCGGCGGAACCGCCGCGATGGACAGCTCGTCCCCGGCCCGCACGGCAGCCGCCGTCGGCTCTTCCGCGCCGCCGCCGAGGCCGACCGAGACCGGCAGGGTCCGGCGGCCGGCGACCGCGTCGGAGCCCGCCTGCGCGGCCGGGGACGGGGCCGCGGTCTGCGGTGGCTCCAGGGAGCCGCGTCGGCCGCAGGCGGCGAGCGCCAGGGCGACGAGGCCGGAAGCGGCGAGGAGCTTCAGGGCGGGAGACGACAACATCGCGCGAGGATCCGGCGGGCTCGGCGCCGGCGCTCGAGGGCCGGCGGGAGCCTCACCTTAGCGGTTGGCGGGCGCCGGCGCGAGCGCCGACCCGCCACAGCAAGCCGGGCTTGGCCTCAGCCGCGCTGATCCTTGGTCCCGCGTGCGCCCTGCTTGCCCTTGGCCGGGGCGTCCTGCTGCTGCTGGGCCTCGTAGGCGTCGATCGCCCGGCGGCAATTCTCGCTGAGCTTCTTCCAGTTCTTCTGGAAGCAGGCGTCGGTGGCCGGATCGTCGGGGGCCAGGTTGCCGCAATAGGTCAGATAATCGCCGGTGCAGTATTTCTTCAGGGTCTCGTTGCCGCGCTTCGACTGCTGCGCCGCGGCCGGCAGCGTCAGGGCGGTAGCCGCCGCGACGGCGAGAAGGATTGGCTTCAGGCGCATGGGGATACGTACCATCTCTCGGAGGCAGGAATGTCGGGAAAAGTCCCGGTTGCGATGATGCCTTTGCATGGTCGAAACAAGGCAATCAGCGAACGTTTCTCAGCGGCGATCGGGCTTTGCGCTCCGATCAGACGCGCTCGGGCTGCGGGGCCGGAAAGGTCGCCCTGGGCATCCGGTCCTGGCCGGTGAGGGCGTCGGCGACCTCCGAGATCCGCCTGCGCAGGTCGGCGTTCTCTCGCTCGACGCCGCCCTGACGATCCGCCAGCGTCTGGGCGAGAGCTTCCTCGGCGGCCTTCAGGCTGGCGCGCAAGTCGTCGCGCTCCGCCGCCTGGGCGACGGGATTCGCGTCGGCATTGCCGGCCGGCGTCTGCTCGGCGCGCCGGCCCTGCCGGACCGCCAGGAGGCTGTCGAGCAGGTCCGCGTGCGCCTCCTCGAGGACGCGGAGCGTGGCGGCGCTCGCGGTCCCGTCCTCGCGGGCGCTGGCGAGTTCGGTCTCGAGTTCCCGGGTCTTGGCCTGCGCCTGGGCGATCTCGGCGTCGCGGGCCGCCACGTCCCGGGCGAGGGCTGCCGCCCGCATGGCGCCGGCACCGATCGCCGCGAGGTCGGCATGGCGCTTGGCCTGCACGGTCTCGACCCTGCGCTCCAGGCGCCGCTGCTGCACGGCGAACTGCGCGCGCAGGAAATCCCGCTCCGCGGCGATCTCGGCCGGCGACAGCGGCAGCCGCGCCTCCGCCCGCCGTCGGGCCAGGCGCGCGGCGCGCGCGTTGAGGGCCGGGAGCAGCAGGAGGCCGCACAGGCTCGCCGCCAGGAAACCCAGCGCGAAGATCATCACGGTTTCGATCACGAGGGGACGGCCCGCGCAGACGGCCGGAAGACCCGGCCCAGGATCAGTCTAACCCAGGTCGGCCGCCGGGGCGAAATCAAGCTCCACCCATCAATCAGAACGGGTTCCAGGTCGCCTCCCGGGTGAACTTCAGATAGCCGACATTGATCCCCAGCCGGGCGCCGACGCCGCTGCGGATCGGCACCACGATGATACGGTCGCTCACGACCGCCGTCATGCCGAAGCCGCCCACCAGGTAGGCCGAGCCGTCGACGCCGCCGAAGCGCCGGAACAGCTCGCGCACGTTCGGCAGGTTGTAGACCAGCATCATGGTGCGGGCGCCGTCGCCGCCGACGTCGAAGCCCACGGAGGGACCCTGCCAGTAGACGTGCTTCTGCCCGGCGTTGCGGGTGTAGAGCGTGCCCTCGCCATAGCGGACGCCGGCGACCACCGCGCCCCCGCCCTCCTGTCCGAGGATGTAGCCGTTCGGCTCGCCCCAGCGCCGTCCCGCCTCCTCGACGGTGAGTGCGAGGCCGCGGGACACCGACCCGAAGAAGCGATGGCCCGATTCCACGATCTCGCCGGGGCGGAACGTCTCGGGCGTGTCCAGTTCGCCTCCGCGCGCCAGCGCCGCGCCGATTCCGGAAACGCCCGCCAGGGGCGCGCCCAGCGCCAGGCCGAGGCCCGCGCGGAGCAGGTGGCGGCGGTGGGTGCCGCGCTCGTCTCGTACCGTCATCGTTGCCTCCTCGCCCGGTTCAACGGCAGCATCGGATCCAGGCCGATGTTGCCGGTCTTGAGACTCGCATCGTCCGAAAGCCGGTGACCATCTTCCGCGCGATGCTTTAACGGTTCCGCGGCGGATCCAGGCCGCCGCGGGCACGAGCCGGTCGCGGCCGCATCCGCGACCGGGATCCGCACGAGGACGGGCCCGCGATCCGGGACGGCGCGGACCGAACCGTGGGACCAGCTTCTGAGGAAAACCGCAAGATGTGGTTAACGCGCCCTGACGCCGCTCCGGCCCCGGCCTCGCTCCGCGCGCGGTGTCCCGGGTACTGGCGCATACGGGCTGGCCGAACCGGCCTGATGCCCATTCTGGCGTTCGCCGCCCTGATGGCCGGCGCGCCTGCGGCGGCCGAGCCGGGAGACACGGCGGCGATCGAGCTTCTGGCGCTCCAGGGGTTCGACCCGGTCAGCTATTTCCTCAAGGACGGGCCGCGGGCCGGCGCCCCACGGTTCGAGATCTCGTGGGGCGGCCAGGTCTGGCGCTTCGCCAGCAGCGCCGACAGGACGGCTTTCCGGGACAACCCGGAGGTCTACGCCCCGCGGCTCGGCGGCTTCGACGCCGCCGGCATCCTGGACGGGCGCCTGGTCGATGCCGACCCCCTGGTCTTCGCCGTGATCGGCGAGCGCCTCTACCTGTTCCGGGATGCGGCCCGGCGCGACCGGTTCCTGGCCGCGCCCGAACTGGTCCGTCAGGCGGAGGCGGCCTGGCCCGGCCTGCAGGACCAGTTGGACATGCCGCCTCGGGATGCGCCGATCAAGAATGCGCCGCGGTGAGGCGCGTCCGCACCGGCCGGGCGGGCCCGGATGCCGGCAGGGCGAGGCCGGCGGCGAGATCAGGGTCGCCCAGGGCCGCGAACGGCCCGTTGCGGTAGCCGGCGCGGTAGCGCCCGTACCGGATCGGGCCGCCGCCGGGGACCACCACGCAGCCGCCGGCCGCCGCCAGGATGTGGTCGCCGGCGGCCGTGTCCCATTCCATGGTCGGCCCGCAGCGGACGTAGACGTCCGCCTCGCCGGCCGCGATCAGCCCAAACTTGAGGGCGGATCCGGTCTGGCGAGTCTCCGAAACGGGCAGGGCGGCGAGGCACGTCGCGGTCTCCGGGTCGCCGTGCCGTCGGCTCCCCAGGGCGACGAGGCCGCCGCGCGGCGCCGGACGGGCCCGCACCGGCCTGCCGGCGCCCGGGTGCCCGTCGATCACGGGGGCCTCGACGGTGGTCGCGCCGGCCCACCAGGCCCGCCCGAGGCCGGGGGCCACGAGGGCGGCCGCCACCGGGCGCTCGCCCGCGATCAGGGCGATGTTGACGGAGTAATCCGGCGTCCCGGCCAAGAAGTCGCGGGTGCCGTCCAGCGGATCGACCAGGAAGAAATTTTGGGCCGGCCGCACCGCGAGTTCGTCCGCCGGGGTGCTCTCCTCGGCGACGACGGCCATTCCGGGGAAGCGTGCGGCCAGCGCCGCGACGATCAAGGCCTCGGCCTCGATGTCGGCGGCGCTCGACGGCGATCCGTCCGGCTTGAGGGCGTGGGGGCAGGGGCCGCGATGATAGCGCCGCAGCACCTCACCGGCGGCGCAGGCGATCTCGGCGAGCGCCGCGGCGATCCGCTCGCGCTCAGGCCCCGAAAACATCGCCGCGCCCGTCATGTCGCCTCCCGCACCCGCTTGCATGCCCGAGCGGGTTGAGATTGTCGACGGTTCGGGCCGGGAAACGGTTCCGTTGCGTGGTGTTGATCGGGGAGTGGCGGCTGAACGGATAGGGGGCTGATACCTCTATGGGGACTGGACCCCGATCACCGTCCGCTTGATCCGGGCGAGCAGCGCACAGGTCCGGCGCCGGTGGCGATGCAGCTCCGCCGCGAGGCTGCGGGCATCCGGCAAGCCCACGGCCTTGGCGATCTGCCGGGCGGCGCCGTCGGAGGGGACGGCGCCGGGATCGGCCATCACCAGCCGCTGCCATTGGTAGACCGCGTCGAGGAAGCCGTAGGTCTCGGACAGGGGCTCGGTCATGGCGGTGGGCAGGATCCCGCGCGCGCCGGCCTTCCGGAGCACAGCCTCCCCCGAGAGGCCGATGCCGTCGGCCTGGACCTGCGGGTGGCTCAGCACGATGGACTGGGCCAGGAAATCGAGGTCGAACAGCCCGCCGGGGGCGAGCTTGAGGTCGTACGGCCCGGCATGGCCGCGCTCCGCGGCGACGAGCCGGCGCATCTCCCCGGCCGCGGCGCAGACCTGGGCGGGATCGCGCGGCTGCCCGACCGTCTCGGCGATGGCCGCCATGACGGCCGCGCCGAGTTCGGGATCGCCCGCCACCACCCGGGCCCGGGTCAGGGCCATGTGCTCCCAGGGTTCGGCGGCCTCGCGCTGATAGGTCACGAAGCCGTTCAGCTGCACGGCGGGCGGGCTGTGGCTGCCGTAGGGCCGCAGGCGCAGGTCGACCGCGTAGAGCCGGCCGCGGCGTGTGGCGGTGGTCAGCGCCGCGTAGAGCCGCTGCGCCAACCGGTTATAGGCCACGACCGCGTCGAGCGGGCGCGGGCCGTCGCTCATCCGGTTCTCCGGATCGAAATCGTACAGGAACACGAGGTCGAGGTCGGAGACCGCGCTGAGCTGCCGGGATCCGAGCCGGCCGAGCGCCAGCACGCAGCACCGGCCCTTCGGAACGGCGCCGTGGTCCTGCGCGAACCGGCGCTCCTCCGCCTCCAGGTTCAGCGCGACCGTCGCCTCCGCGATGGCCGAATAGGCCTCCCCGGCTTGGCGCGGCGTGATCAGGCCGGACAGGAGCCGCGCCCCCGTGACGAAGGCCATCTGCCGGGTGGCGTCCCGGCACCGGTCCAGAAGCTCCTCGTGGCTCGGCGGCTGCCCGACCAGCGCCCGGTACTGGTCGCGGACCTGCTCAGGATCCGGCACCGGCGCCACGAAGTCGGGATCAAGCACGGTGTCGAGGACGTGGGGGCTGAGGCTGACCGTGTCGGCGAGGTGGGGCGAGGTCCCCAGGATGTCGGCGAACAGCAGGCGCAGGCGCGCGTGCGAGCGCAGGATGGCGAGCAGCTCCGCCACCGCCGGCATCCGGGCGAAGGCCCGGTCGAGGGTGAGCAGGGCCGCGTCCGGATCGTTCGTGCCGCCGAGCGCCCGCAGCAGGCTCGGCAGCAGCTCGGTCAGGATCTCCCGGGCGCGGCCGGCCTGGAGCGCCGGACGGCGGCCGACATGCCAGCCCTGCACGGTCTCCCAGGCTGTCCGCGGATCGCGGAACCCGAACGCCGCCAGGGCCTCCAGGGTGCCGGGGTCGGCCTCGCTCTCGCCGAACACCAGGGCGTCCTCCGGCGCTCCGTCCCCGGGCGCCGCCTCGAACAGCAGGGCGTAATGGGCCTGGACGCGGCCGGCCTGGTGCAGCAGCGCCGCCTCGAACGCCGCCCGCGTGGGGAAGCCCGCGAACAGGGCCAGCGCGTCGAGCGCCGCATCCCCGGTTGGCAGGCGCTGGGTCTGCTCGTCGCGGATCATCTGGATCCGGTGCTCGAGGGTGCGCAGGAACCCGTAGGCCTCCGTGAGCTCGTCCCGGGCTTGTCCGTCGATCCAGCCCTCCGCGACGAGGCGGGACAGCATCTCGACGGTCCGGCGCCCCCGCAGGGCGGGCTTGCGGCCGCCGAACACGAGCTGCTGGGTCTGGACGAAGAACTCGATCTCCCGGATTCCGCCGCGGCCGATCTTGATGTCGTGGCCCGCCACCGTGATCGTGTCGTGCCCGCGGACCAGGTGGATCTGCCGCTTCATCGCGTGGATCTCGGCGATGGCCGCGAAGTCGAAGTGCCGGCGCCAGATGAACGGCGCGAGATCGGCCAGGAACGCCGCGCCGGCCGGGATGTCGCCGGCGATCGGCCGGGCCTTGATGAAGGCGGCGCGCTCCCAGTTCTGGCCCAGCGTCTGGTAGTAGTCGAAGGCGAAGCCGGTTGAGAGCGCCACCGCCGTCGAGCCCGGGTCCGGCCGCAGCCGGTAGTCGATCCGGTGGACGTAGCCATCGGCGGTGCGCTCCGAGAGGAGCTTCACCAGGCCCTGCGCCAGCTTGACGAAGAACGCCTTGGGGTCGCCGCCGGTGGCGGCCGCGGCGGGCTCGGCCTCGTAGAAGACGACGAGGTCGATGTCGCTGGAATAGTTCAGCTCGGCCCCGCCATGCTTGCCGAGCGCCAGGATCACCAGCCCGGAGCCGACCTGCGGCGCCTCCGGGTCCTGCGGCCGGAACCGGCCGGCCGCCATGCCCTGCCGGAGCAGGGCGTCGGTTGCCGCGCTCACCGACGCGTCGGCGAAGTCGGACAGGGCCCGGACGACCGTGTCGAGGTCCCAGCAGCCCCCGAGATCGGCCAGCGCCACCAGGAGGGCGTGCGCCTCGCGGTTCCTGCGGAGCTGGCGGCCCACCTCCGCGAGGTCGGGGTTGGCCCCGCAGGCGCCCCCGACCGCGCGCTGCCGCTCGATGATCGCCCGGCTGGCGGCGCCCGGCGGCTGCCCCATCAGGGCGACGAGCCGCTCCGGGGCGCGGGTGACGGCCTGCCAGAGGAACGGCGAATGGTCGGCGAGACCGAGCAGCAGGGCACGACAGGCGGGGGTGAGGAAGCCTTCGGGGAGGGCCGGCTCGATCTCGGCGAGCCGCGCGCGGGCCGCCTCGGGATCGGCGGGCCGAAGGCTGGGGCGCAGGCTGTCGCGCAGGGTCGGTTCGGGCAGCATCGGACGGCCCATCGTCAGCGCGGCCGGCCGGGCACGGCCGCCCGGATCCGGCCCCGGGGCGTGCCGGGGCGTGCCCCGGCGATGGAGCGTCCGCTTCGACCGGTGGTCTCGCGTCTCACGCCGATCCTCCCTGTCGCGCGCCGCCCCCGATCGCGCCGGGCTTCCGGGACGACGCACGATCCGCGTCGCCCTCGGCACGATGGCCGGCATCCTAACCGATCCGGGCGCGGCCGGCACCGGGGCTTTCCGGGCGACCCGCCGCGTTGCCCGCCGAACCGCCCGGTAACGCTTTTCAAAGGCGACCGTGGCGTTTATCCGTGCGGACCGGTCCATCGCCCCCGGCCCGGCCGCCGGGCCGCGCGGCGAGTTTCGCGGGGACTCGACCGCCAACCGGGCGGCCAAGGATCGGCGGTTCCGACGCGACGGGCCGGCCCGCAGATTATTCGCCCCCCAGATCCGCCCGCCCGGAGCGCAGCATGTCCTCCCCGAACGCACCCCGCCTGACTCTCGACGGCCTCGACCTCGCCGCCCTGCTCTGCTCCCGCGTCTGCCACGACGTGATCAGCCCCGTCGGCGCGATCGTGAACGGGCTGGAGGTGCTGGAGGACGACGATGACGAATCGATGCGGGTCTTCGCCCTCGAACTGATCGGCAAGAGCGCCCGGCAGGCCTCGGCCCGGTTGAAATTCGCCCGGATCGCCTTCGGGGCGGCCGGCTCCGCCGGCGCCTCGATCGACCTCGCCGACGCCGAGAACGTGGCCAAGGGCATGTTCAGCGACGAGAAGACCAAGCTGGCCTGGAGCGCGCCGCAGGCCCTGTTCCCCAAGAACAAGGTCAAGCTGCTCCTGAACCTCGTGATGATCGCCACCTCGGCGATCCCGCGGGGCGGCCTGATCGACGTCACCGTCTCCGGCGACGGCGAGGCGCCGACCCTCGTGCTCACCGCCAAGGGCTCGCATGCCCGCATCCCGCCCCATGTCGAGGAGCTGATGGCCGGCAGCCCGGAGAGCGGCACCGTCGACGCCCACGCCATCCTGCCGTTCTATGCCGGCCTCGTGGCGCAGGCCGCCGCCATGGATGTGCGATTCGCCATCGAAGGTGATGAAGTGACGATCACGGCCTCGCCGACAGTGATCGCAACACCCGCGGAGGCCGGTGAGGAAGATTCCGGCACGGCGCTCGCCTAAAAAACTGGAAAACCACGGGGTGGGGAGGGGATTGAAACGCTTCCCTAACCCCGCGCGAGTAAGTACGTTACGCGAGAGCCTCTTCGTGTAACGAGTATCGCCGATGGACGACCTGCTTCGTGAGTTCCTGACCGAGAGCGGGGAGCACCTCGACACGGTCGATGCTGAATTGGTTCGGTTCGAGCAGGATCCGAATAATCAGACGATACTGCGGAATATCTTTCGACTCGTCCACACGATCAAAGGAACCTGCGGGTTTCTCGGCCTTCCGCGCCTCGAGGCCTTGGCGCACGCCGCCGAGACCTTGATGGGCCGTTTCCGGGACGGCCTGCCCGCCACCTCCGAATCGGTCACGGTGATTCTCTCGACCCTGGACCGGCTGAAGGCGATCCTGGCCGACCTGGAAGCCACCGGCACCGAGCCGGCGGGCTCCGACGACGACCTGATCTCCGAGCTGGAGCGCATGGCCTCGGACGAGCCGGAGGCCCAGGCGGCACCGGCCCCCGCGCCCGAGCCAGTGCTGCCGGATCCGGTCTCCCGCGAGCCGAAGCCGGGCGAGGTGACCCTGGACGAGCTGGAGGCGGCCTTCCTGGCAGCCCCGGGCCCGAGCGAGGCCGACTTCGCCGCGCCGGCCCCCGTCGAGGCGCCGAAGGTCGAGGCACCCAAGCCCGCCGCTGCCAAACCCGCCGCCCCCGTCGTGCTCAAGGCCGAGCCGGCCGAGGCCGATTCGGGCAGGGCCGAGCCGGCGGGTGACACCGAGGCCGTGGTGGCCACCGAGACCACGGCGGCCGGAAAGATCCAGACGATCCGCGTGAACGTGGATACGCTCGAGCACCTGATGACCATGGTCTCGGAGCTTGTGCTGACCCGCAACCAGCTCCTCGAGATCGCCCGCCGGCACGAGGATTCGAGCTACAAGGTTCCGCTCCAGCGCCTGTCCCACGTCACCGCCGAGCTGCAGGAAGGTGTCATGAAGACGCGCATGCAGCCGATCGGCAGCGCCTGGCAGAAGCTGCCGCGCGTCGTGCGCGACCTCTCGGCCGAACTCGGAAAGCAGATCGACCTCGTGATGGTCGGCGCGGAGACCGAGCTGGACCGGCAGGTCCTCGAGGTGATCAAGGACCCGCTGACCCACATGGTCCGCAACTCGGCCGATCACGGCCTCGAGTCCACCGCCGGGCGCATCGCGGCGGGCAAGCCGGCCCGCGGCACGATCCGCCTCGCCGCCTACCACGAGGGCGGCACGATCACGATCGAGATCGCCGACGACGGCAAGGGCCTCGACCTCGCGGCGATCCGCAAGAAGGCGGTAGAGCGCGGGCTGGCGGCCCAGGCCGATGTCGAGCGGATGACCGACGCGCAGGTCGCCAAGTTCATCTTCGACGCCGGGTTCTCGACCGCGGCGGCGGTCACCTCGGTGTCGGGCCGCGGCGTCGGCATGGACGTGGTCAAGACCAACATCGAGACCATCGGCGGCATCATCGACATCGCCACCACGGCGGGCCGCGGCACCACCTTCACCATCAAGATCCCGCTGACCCTGGCCATCGTGGCCGCCCTGATCGTGCGCGCCGGCGAGCATCGCTTCGCGCTGCCGCAGGTGGCCGTGCTCGAACTGGTGCGGGTCGATGCCGGGGCGCAGCGGGTCGAGCGCATCAACGGTTCGCCGGTGCTGCGCCTGCGCGAGCGGCTGCTGCCGATCGTGTCGCTCACCGGTCTGCTCGGGCAATCGGCCGACTCGGGCGAGGAGGCGACGCAGGCGGGCTTCGTGGTGGTGGCCCAGGTCGGGCGCGAGCGCTTCGGCATTCTGGTCGACGAGGTCTTCCACACGGAGGAAATCGTCGTGAAGCCGATGTCGGCCAAGCTGCGGCACATTCCGATGTTTGCCGGCAACACGATCCTCGGCGACGGCGCCGTGGTGCTGATCGTCGATCCCAACGGCGTGGCCCGGCAGGTCGCCCAGGGCGTCCAGGGCAGCAACAGCCATGCCGATCCCGACGCCGAGGCGGAGATGTCCGACGGCATCGACTCCAAGACCACGCTCCTGGTGTTCAAGGGCGGCCAGGGCAGCTTCAAGGCGGTGCCGCTCTCCCTGGTGACCCGCCTCGAAGAGATCGAGTGCGACAAGGTCGAGTGGCTGGGCGGCCGTCCGCTGATCCAGTACCGCGGCCGGCTGATGCCGCTGGTCCCGGCCGACTCGGCGATCACGATCCGCTCCGAAGGCACCCAGGCGCTGGTGGTGTTCTCCGACGGCGAGCGCGCCATGGGCCTGGTGGTCGATGAGATCGTCGACATCGTCGAGGAGCGCCTCGACATCGAGATCGCAGCCGACCGCTCGGACCTGATCGGCTCGGCGGTGCTGCGTGGCCGCGCCACCGACATCATCAACATCGCCCACTTCCTGCCGCTCGCCTACGACGACTGGGCGCGCGGCCCGAAGAAGTCGGAGCAGGTCTCGACGCTCCTTCTGGTCGACGACTCGGCCTTCTTCCGCGACATGCTGAGCCCGGTGCTGAAGGCCGCGGGCTATCAGGTCATCACCGCGGCGAGCGCCGATGCCGCGTTGGCACTCCTCCAGTCGGAGACCCGGATCGAGATCGTGGTCACCGACCTCGAGATGCCCGGCCGCAGCGGCTTCGACCTCGTCGCCGCCATGCGGGCTTCCGAGCCGCGCCTCGCCGGCCTCCCGGTGATCGGCCTGACCGGGTCGGTCGGGGCCGAGGCGGTGGAGCGGGCCCGGGCGCTGGCGATCAGCGACCTCGTGGCCAAGTTCGACCGCAGCGGACTGATCGCGGCCCTGGCCGAGATCAGCGCCACGGATGTCTCTCAAGCCGCCTGATCCCGGCACCGCCCGCCCTACGACGATCGAACCCGGAGAGTTCTGATGCAGGCTGCCAATGCCAACGGCGCCGAGACCGGCCCCACCGACGACTATGTCACCGTGTTCGTGGGCGACACCCTGTTCGGCCTGGCGATCGAGCGCGTCCACGACGTGTTCGTCCCCTCCGGCGTGACGCCGGTGCCGCTGGCGCCATCCGAGATCGTCGGCCTGCTGAACCTGCGCGGCCGCGTGGTCACGGCGGTGTGCCTGCGTCGGCGCCTGGGCCTGCCCGATGCCGTGGTGCAGGACGAGAAGGCCAATCCCAAGATGGCGATCGGCCTGGAGCAGGGCGGCGAGACCTTCGCGCTCGTGGTCGACGGCGTCGGCGAGGTGCTGAAGCTCGGCACCGCCAGCCGCGAGGCGGTGCCGATCAACCTGGATCCGCGCTGGCGCAACCTCGCCACCTGCGTCCACCGCCTCGACGGCCGCCTCCTGGTGATCCTCGACGTGGACGCGCTCCTCGGCTTCAGCGCTGCCGGCGCGAAGGCCGCGTGAAGGAGGGGGTATGAAAGCGCCACACGAGACGACCTGCCTGGTGGTCGACGATTCCGCGGTGATCCGGAAGGTCGCGCGGCGGATCATCGAGGCCCTCGGCATCAATGTGAGCGAGGCCGAGGACGGCAGCGCCGCGCTCGAAGTCTGCGCGGCCGGCATGCCGGACGCGATCCTGCTCGATTGGAACATGCCGAACATGGACGGCTACACGTTCCTCCAGGCCCTGCGCCAGAGCGAGGGGGGGACCGTCCCGAAGGTCCTGTTCTGCACCACCGAGAACGATGTCGGGGCGATCGCCCGGGCGCTCCGAGCGGGGGCGGACGAGTACATCATGAAGCCCTTCGACCGCGACATCCTGGCGGCCAAGCTCGAACAGGTCGGTCTCGTCGCAGACGCGGCCTGAATCGGCGCCGACCCCAACCGCGACCCAGTACCCGAGGCAAACATCATGGCCCTGAGCCCCGCGGTCGTCCCGCTTCGCAGTCCGCCTGCGCAATCCACGACATCCACGGCGGCTCCGATCCGGGTGCTGATCGCCGACGATTCGGCCGTCGTGCGCGGGCTCGTCGCTCGTTGGATCGCCGAGGCCGGGTTCGAACTCGCCGGGACCGCCTCGAACGGCCGCATCGCCCTGGAGATGATGGCCAAGCACGACCCGGACGTCGTGCTGCTCGACATCGAGATGCCGGAACTCGACGGCAAGACGGCGCTGCCGCGCATGCTGGCGATGAGCCCGAATCTCCAAGTCGTGATGATGTCGACGCTGACCACGCGCAACGCCGACATCTCGCTGAAATGCCTCGCCCTCGGCGCCGTCGACTACATCGCCAAGCCCGAGAGCAACCGCGGCGTCACCACCTCGGAGACGTTCCGAGTCGAGCTGATCGAGCGCGTGCGGGTGTTCGGCGCCGCCCGGGCCCGGGCCCGGCGTCCCATGGGCGCCCCGGGCGCCGCGCCGGCCCCCGCCCAGGCC
>NZ_VRVG01000390.1:0-343 GCF_008040085.1 Methylobacterium sp. WL7
GTTCGGCCAGCACGGCGTCGGCCTCGTCATGGGCCAGGACATCCGGATCGGCACGGCCCAGGGCCCGAGCGAGCGCGGGCTCCCAATCCGGCGGCGGGGGGCTGCCCTGCGCGATCAGGATCTCGGCGGTGCGGTCGCGCAGCCGCGCCCAGGATCCCGCATCCAGCCCGGCGAAGGCGCTCCCGAGCCCGAGGTCGGCGGCGGCCCGCGCGGCGGCGGCCGTCCAGGCGGGCGGAGCAAGGGGTTCGGTCATGGCTGCCTCCCGTGGCGATCGCGATCCGCTGCGTCACATAGGGCGGGCGCCCGAAACGACGCGGCCCCGGAACGGAGATCGCGGTGACCT
>NZ_VRVG01000391.1:0-308 GCF_008040085.1 Methylobacterium sp. WL7
ACCTGCCGCCGTGGGCGGCGGTGTACCAGCAGACGCAGCGCTGGCTGGCTGCGGAGTGCTTCACCGATGTGGCCGGGGACCTACGGGCGGTTCTCCGGATGGCAGGGGATCGCAAGCCGGAGCCGTCGGCGGTGATCTTGGACAGCCGGACGCTGCGGTCCTCGCCCGAGAGCGGCGAGCGGGCGGGCTACGACGGGGCCAAGCGCAAGCGCGGTTCGAAGGTGCATCTGGCGGTGGACACGCCCGGCCACGTGGTGGCGCTGCATGTCACCCCGGCCGATGCCGACGATCGCGGCGAGGTCGATCGC
>NZ_VRVG01000392.1:0-301 GCF_008040085.1 Methylobacterium sp. WL7
CACCCAGCGACGCGGCAGCAGGACAAACCCGCGTTTGGCCTCGGGCGCCTTGACCACCTCCAGGGCGATACCGTGCGCCTGGGCCGCGTCCGCCGCCCGCGCGCCGGTGTAGCCCTGATCGACGAAGGCCGTCTCGACGCTTCCGTCCGTCTCCGCTTGCACCGCGCCGATCAGGCGATCGACCTCGCCGCGATCGTCGGCATCGGCCGGGGTGACATGCAGCGCCACCACGTGGCCGGGCGTGTCCACCGCCAGATGCACCTTCGAACCGCGCTTGCGCTTGGCCCCGTCGTAGCCCGCC
>NZ_VRVG01000393.1:0-300 GCF_008040085.1 Methylobacterium sp. WL7
AGCGATCTTCCGATAGGATGCCCCTTCGGCTCGCAGGCGGTGCGCTTCGGCCCACCAGAGCGGGTCGGGCGCAACCGGCTCCTCTGGCACGTCCAGCAGGCGATCTCGCGTCGCCGCCGTCATCACGTAGCCGCGTCCGAAGATGTTGCGGATCCCAGCCTCTGCGCCGGCAGCACGCAACCGCTTGCGGATCTCATAGACCATCACGTTGAGGAGCTTGTCGGCGCAATCGGGAGCCTCACGGTCCCCGTAAAGCGCTGACAGGATCCGGCCGCGGGTGGCGACGTGAGGGCTTGCGGC
>NZ_VRVG01000394.1:0-297 GCF_008040085.1 Methylobacterium sp. WL7
TTGCCGGAGCCCTTGTCGTGCTGGAGGCCGTCGTGAGGCCAGGCAACCGGCAGCCAGTCGCCCCAGCCTTTGAGCGCCGCCGCGTGAATGACTGGCGTCGTCTCGCGCTGGCGGTAGACCGCCGTGACGTACACCACGTCGTTGTCGCGATCCCAGGCGAGCCGTGAGGCGCCGAACGGGTGATCCCAGCCGAAGTCTATGCCGACGATCTCCGGCATATAGCTCGGGATCTGGAACGGCGCGCAGGTGATGGACTCTTCGGCTACGGGGAAGACGCGGCCGGAGCCGAGAACGGGG
>NZ_VRVG01000395.1:0-297 GCF_008040085.1 Methylobacterium sp. WL7
GTCAGCGCCGCTGACGGCGCCGTGCGCAGCGTCGGCTACGGCCAGCCCGGGCCGGCTGGGCAACAGGGAATTCAGGGCAATGCGGGACCGGCGGGATCTACCGGGGTTGCGGGACCGCAGGGCGGAACAGGCCCGGCTGGTCCATCAGGACCCAAGGGCGATGCCGGAGTGGCAGGTCCAACTGGCCAGACAGGCGCAAAGGGCGATCCAGGCGCTACAGGCAGCCAGGGAGCCCAAGGACTAGTCGGCCAGACGGGCGCCACAGGCCCGGCCGGAATAGTCCCGATCTACGGCCCC
>NZ_VRVG01000396.1:0-284 GCF_008040085.1 Methylobacterium sp. WL7
AGAGTTCGGGCCAGCGTGACCACGACCTGCGCGAGGTGTTCAACGGCTTGCGGTTCATCGTGAAGACGGGGGCGCCGTGGCGGTTCATGCCGCACGACCTGCCGCCGTGGGCGGCGGTGTACCAGCAAGACGCAGCGCTGGCTGGCTGCGGAGTGCTTCACCGATGTGGCCGGGGACCTACGGGCGGTTCCACGGATGGCAGGGGATCGCAAGCCGGAGCCGTCTGCGGTGATCCTGGACAGCCGGACGCTGCGGTCCTCGCCCGAGAGCGGCGAGCGGGCGGG
>NZ_VRVG01000397.1:0-283 GCF_008040085.1 Methylobacterium sp. WL7
GCCGAACGGGTGATCCCAGCCGAAGTCTATGCCGACGATCTCCGGCATATAGCTCGGGATCTGGAACGGCGCGCAGGTGATGGACTCTTCGGCTACGGGGAAGACGCGGCCGGAGCCGAGAACGGGGATGCCCTTGGCCCGCGCCTCGCGCTGATGGGCCGGCATGTCGTTCCACATCTTGGCCTTCTGCTCGGCCGAGAGGTGCGGGACGTCGTCCCAGGTTGCTTGGATGCAGTAGGGGCTCACGACGCCATCGACTGCAGGTATCGCAGACCGATCTCGG
>NZ_VRVG01000398.1:0-276 GCF_008040085.1 Methylobacterium sp. WL7
CCGCGCGCGGGTCCGCAACGCGTCCGGCGCGGCCAGGGCCCGGACCCGGCGCGCGACCGCGTCGAGCCCGTCGAGCAGGCCGGGGACCAGCACCCGCGACGGCTCGCTCTGGTCGGGCAGGGCGCGCAGGGCCGCGGCCATCCGCTCGGGCGCGCGGCCGTCGGCCTCCAGCAGGACCCGGGCGAGGCCGAGCTGTTCGGCCGCCAGCGCGCGGATCGCCTGCTCCCGGCGGGGCTCGGTCCGGGGCACCAGGATCGCCCGCAGGTCGAAGGACAG
>NZ_VRVG01000399.1:0-272 GCF_008040085.1 Methylobacterium sp. WL7
GCCGTGCTGCAGTGCGCGATCCAGGATGCACTCGTCGTGCGCAATGGCCTCATCAAGGTCTACTGGGATCCCGAGCGCGAGTTTCACACCGAGCGGCAGACCGGCGTCTCGGCCGAGCAGCTTGTGTTGATGTTCGGTGACGAGGCTGCCGGCATCCCGCCCCAGGAGCCAGGCCTCGAACTGGCCGGCAGCCGCGCCTATCAGGAGATGATCGGTGGCCAGCCCGGCATGCCCGCGCAGGAGGTCACCCTCTACGAGATCGAGATACGCCG
>NZ_VRVG01000039.1:0-40115 GCF_008040085.1 Methylobacterium sp. WL7
GTGTCGCCGAGCCCGCCCCGGGTGCCTGGGCCCGCCCCGCCTCCGGCATCAGCCCGAACGCGGCCGCCGTGGCGAGCAGGGTCCGGCGCGACGGCGGGCCGGCGCGCGGATCGGTCGGCGGCACGGGGCGGGATGAGGTCATGGGATCTCGACGGCGGCACGCATTGTGGGCTCGGCTAGATAGCGGCGTGCCCGCGTGCGCGCCACCGCCGCCACGGGAGGTCAAGTTTTTTGCTGCGAGCCGTGCGGCCCATGCTATAGGGCGCGCTTCCGGCGGCCGGCGACGCGCCGGGTGTCGGCGCGCGCGGGCGTGGCGGAACTGGTAGACGCGCTGGATTTAGGTTCCAGTGTCGCAAGACGTGGGGGTTCGAGCCCCTCCGCCCGCACCAGGACGCTTCCAGATGGCGCGGTCCCGTTCGGGGCCGCCTCATCCCCGTATCCGACACCGTCGTATCCCGGACCCCGCGACCAAGCCGCACGACGCCGGCCCGGCCGGCGACCACAAGGTCTTTTGAAGAGCGACGACGACGATGCAGGTGACCGAGATCAACGCCCAGGGTCTGAAGCGCGAGTTTCAGGTGCTGCTGGCCGCCCAGGAACTCGAGGAGCGCCTGAATACCGAGCTCTCCGGCATGAAGGACAAGGTCCAGCTGAAGGGCTTCCGCCCCGGCAAGGTCCCGGTGGCGCATCTGCGCAAGGTCTATGGCCGGTCCGTCATGGCCGAGGTGGTGCAGAACGCGGTCAACGAGGCGAACCGCAAGATCGTGGCCGACAACGATCTCAAGCTCGCCCTCGAGCCGCAGGTCGAGTTCCCGACCGACCAGGCCGAGATCGAGAAGGCGCTCGACGCCAAGGCCGACCTGGCCTTCAAGGTCGCCCTCGAGGTGATGCCGAACTTCGAGTTGGCGGACCTCTCCGATGTCAGCCTCAAGAAGCTCGTCGCGAAGCCCGAGGAGTCCGAGGTCGATGAGGCCCTGCAGCGCATGGCCGGCCAGAGCCGCCCGTTCAGCGAGCGGGAGGAGGGCGCCGAGGCCCAGGATGGCGACCGCGTCACCATCGATTTCGTCGGCCGCATCGACGGCGAGGAATTCCAGGGTGGCAAGGGCGAGGGCATCGACCTGGAACTCGGCTCCGGCTCGTTCATCCCCGGCTTCGAGGAGCAGCTGGTCGGCGCCAAGGTCGGCGACAAGCGGGTCGTGAAGGCCACCTTCCCGGAGGCCTACGGGGCCGAGCAGCTCGCCGGCAAGGATGCCGAGTTCGACGTGACCGTCACAAAGATCCAGGCGGCCGGCGAAGCCAAGATCGATGACGAGTTCGCCAAGTCGCTCGGCATGGAATCGCTCGAGAAGCTGCGCGAGGCGATCGCCAAGGCGATCGGCGGCGACTTCGAGGCGGCCTCGCGGCGCAAGCTGAAGAAGGAACTCCTGGACGCCCTGGACGGCAAGTACGCCTTCGAACTGCCGCCCTCCCTGGTCGCGCAGGAATTCGCCAGCGTCTGGGCCCAGGTCGAGCAGGACCTCAAGGCCCGCGGCAAGAGCTTCGAGGACGAGGACACCACCGAGGAGAAGGCCCAGGCCGACTACCGGAAGATCGCCGAGCGTCGCGTCCGGCTCGGACTCGTGCTTGCGCAGGTCGGCGAGAGCGCCGATATCAAGGTTTCCGACGAGGAGGTGAACCAGGCCCTCATCGCTCGGGTCCGGCAGTTCCCGGGCCAGGAGCAGCAGGTGTGGGACTTCTACCGCAAGAACCCGCAGGCGCTCGCCGAGCTTCGGGCGCCGCTGTTCGAGGAGAAGGTGGTTGACCACGTCCTCGGTCAGGTCAAACTCGTCGAGGAGCCGGTCTCGAAAGAGACGCTTTTCGCCGATGAGGATGACGACGACACGACCGGCGAGAAGCCGGCAGACAAGGCCGAGGCCAAGGACGAGTCTAACGCCGAGGCAAAGGCCGACTGAGCCCCGCACTGTCCCAGGACGGCGGGCATAGGGTTAGGCGATGGTTAAGCATCGCCAGTGTTCGCTGACATGCCCGGGCTGCCCTGATTCGCGGCAGCCCCGGGCCTCATTCTGGGCAGGACGAGATGAGAGATCCGATCGACGTCTACAACAACGCACTCGTGCCGATGGTCGTCGAGCAGTCGAGCCGCGGCGAGCGCGCCTTCGACATCTACTCCCGTCTCCTGCGCGAGCGCATCATCTTCCTCACCGGTCCCGTGGAGGATTACGGTGCGTCGCTGATCGTGGCGCAGCTTCTGTTTCTCGAGGCTGAGAACCCCAAGAAGGAAATTTCCTTCTATATCAATTCCCCCGGCGGCGTCGTGACCTCGGGCCTGTCGATCTACGACACGATGCAGTTCATCCGTTGCCCGGTTACGACGCTCTGCGTCGGCCAGGCCGCCTCGATGGGCTCCCTGCTGCTCACCGCCGGCGAGCCGGGCCACCGCTTCGCCCTGCCGAACGCCCGGATCATGGTCCACCAGCCCTCCGGCGGCTTCCAGGGACAGGCCACCGACATCCTGATCCATGCCCGCGAGATCGAGGCGCTGAAGCGGCGCCTGAACGAGATCTACGTGAAGCATACCGGCCGTGATTATGCGGCCATTGAGACCGCGCTGGAGCGCGACAATTTCATGACCGCGGATGCGGCCAAGGAGTTCGGCCTCATCGACGAGGTCATCCAGAAGCGTCCCGAGCCCGCCGCCGCCTGACGGTTGCGTCGCCTGACCGCCGCGGCGTGGCCTTGATCCCGCCGCGGCAGCGTGTTTGCATCCGATGACAGGGCCCATCGGTCAAAGACGCGCAGCATACTGTTTCTTTAAGCGGGCCCCCTTACGTTGAAGCGATGCGCGTGCGCCCTTAGCCGGCTGCGTACGCGACGAATCGGAGACCGATATGAGCAAGACTGGCGGCAACGACTCCAAGAGCACGCTGTATTGCTCGTTCTGCGGCAAGAGCCAGCACGAGGTCCGCAAGCTGATCGCCGGCCCGACCGTGTTCATCTGCGACGAGTGCGTCGAGCTGTGCATGGACATCATCCGCGAGGAGTCGAAATCCTCGCTGGTGAAGAGCCGCGACGGGGTGCCCACCCCGAAGGAGATCCGGCGCGTCCTCGACGATTACGTCATCGGCCAGGATTTCGCCAAGAAGGTCCTCTCGGTCGCGGTGCACAACCACTACAAGCGGCTCGCGCACGCGACGAAGCACAACGACGTCGAGTTGGCTAAGTCCAACATCATGCTGATCGGGCCGACCGGCTCGGGCAAGACGCTGCTCGCGCAGACGCTCGCCCGCATTCTGGATGTGCCGTTCACCATGGCGGACGCCACGACGCTGACCGAGGCGGGCTACGTCGGCGAGGATGTGGAAAACATCATCCTCAAGCTGCTCCAGGCCTCGGATTACAACGTCGAGCGGGCGCAGCGCGGCATCGTCTACATCGATGAGATCGACAAGATCTCGCGTAAGTCGGACAATCCGTCGATCACCCGGGACGTGTCGGGCGAAGGCGTGCAGCAGGCGCTCCTGAAGATCATGGAGGGCACGGTCGCCTCCGTGCCGCCGCAGGGCGGACGCAAGCACCCGCAGCAGGAGTTCCTGCAGGTCGACACCACCAACATCCTGTTCATCTGCGGCGGCGCCTTCGCGGGGCTGGAGCGGATCATCTCCCAACGCGGCAAGGGCACCTCGATCGGTTTCGGCGCCAGCGTGCAGGCTCCCGACGACCGTCGCACCGGCGAGATCTTCCGCTCGGTGGAGCCCGAGGATCTGTTGAAGTTCGGCCTCATCCCCGAGTTCGTCGGCCGTCTGCCGGTCCTGGCGACCCTCGAGGATCTCGACGAGGCTGCGCTGAAGAAGATCCTTCAGGAGCCGAAGAACGCCCTGGTGAAGCAGTACCAGCGGCTGTTCGAGATGGAGAACGTCGACCTGACCTTCCAGGACGATGCGCTTTCGCTGGTCGCCCGCAAGGCGATCGAGCGCAAGACCGGCGCCCGTGGCCTGCGGTCGATCCTGGAGACCATCCTGCTCGACACGATGTACGACCTGCCCGGTCTCGAATCGGTGGAGCAGGTCGTCATCGGTCCGGAGGTGGTCGAGGGCAAGTCGCGCCCGCTCTACATCCACGGCGACCGCAACAAGGAAGCGCCCGCCAGCGTCAGCGCGTAAGCGCTTGGCGGGGTTGCGTTAAGCACCCGGCTCCGGCCGGGTGCGCCGCGGGGAACATCTTGAAAACGGTGGACCCCGCAGCCACCTCAGGCTCATCGCGGTGGCCGCTCGCTCCTTCGAGGAACGGTCCGCGTCGCCAGCCGCAAAGTCCACGACAATCCCGACCCTCGCGGCCCGGTCGGCCCCTGGCAGCGGTTCGCCTCATCGATGAGGGGATCGAAGCTGGGCGTCCCTGAGAGGAAGTCCCCCATGACACAGTCGAAATCGCGCCAGCCGGTTGTCCCGGGCTCGACGGGTTCCTACGCCGTCCTCCCCCTGCGCGACATCGTCGTCTTCCCGCACATGATCGTGCCCCTGTTCGTCGGCCGCGAGAAATCGATCCGCGCCCTCGAAGAGGCGGTGCGCACCGATCGCCACATCCTGCTCGCCACCCAGATCAATGCGGGTGACGACGATCCGGCGACCGACGCGATCTACAAGATCGGCACCCTCGCCTCCGTATTGCAGCTCCTGAAGCTCCCCGATGGGACCGTGAAGGTGCTGGTCGAGGGCATCGGCCGCGCCAAGGTCACGGGCTTCACCCGCTCGGACGAGTATTACGAGGCCACTGCCGAGGCCCTGCACGACGAACTCGGCGACCGCGTCGAGGCCGAGGCGCTCGCGCGCTCGGTGCTCTCGGAGTTCGAGAACTACGTCAAGCTCAACAAGAAGATCTCCCCGGAGGTCGTCTCGGCCGTGACCCAGATCGACGAGCCCTCGAAGCTCGCCGACACGATCGGCTCTCATCTGCTCGTCAAGATCTCCGACAAGCAGGGTATCCTCGAGACGCCGACGGTGGCGCAGCGCCTCGAGCGCGTGCTGTCGCTGATGGAGAGCGAGATCTCCGTGCTCCAGGTGGAGAAGCGCATCCGGACCCGCGTCAAGCGGCAGATGGAGAAGACCCAGCGCGAGTACTACCTGAACGAGCAGATGAAGGCGATCCAGAAGGAGCTGGGCGACTCCGAGGACGGCCGCGACGAGCTGGCCGAGCTGGAGGAGAAGATCGAGAAGACCAAGTTCACCAAGGAGGCGCGCGACAAGGCGACGGCCGAGCTGAAGAAGCTCCGGCAGATGTCGCCGATGTCGGCCGAGGCCACCGTGGTGCGCAACTATCTCGATTGGATGCTCGGCATCCCGTGGGGCAAGCGCTCGAAGATCAAGAAGGATCTGCTCGGCGCCCAGACCCTGCTGGACGAGGATCACTTCGGCCTCGACAAGGTCAAGGAGCGGATCGTCGAGTACCTCGCCGTGCAGCAACGGGCGAACAAGCTCACCGGCCCAATCCTGTGCCTCGTCGGTCCCCCCGGCGTCGGCAAGACCTCGCTGGGCAAGTCCATCGCGAAGGCGACGGGGCGCGAGTTCGTGCGCATGTCGCTCGGCGGCGTGCGGGACGAGGCTGAGATCCGGGGTCACCGTCGGACCTATATCGGCTCGATGCCCGGCAAGATCGTGCAGTCGATGCGCAAGGCCAAGACCTCGAACCCGCTTATCCTGCTCGACGAGATCGATAAGATGGGCATGGATTTCCGCGGCGATCCGTCGGCGGCTCTCCTCGAGGTTCTGGACCCCGAGCAGAACAGCACCTTCAACGACCACTACCTGGAGGTGGACTACGACCTCTCGAACGTGATGTTCGTGACCACGGCCAACACCCTCAACATCCCCGGTCCGCTCATGGACCGCATGGAGGTGATCCGCATCGCCGGGTACACCGAGGAGGAGAAGGTCGAGATTGCGCGCAAGCACCTGATCCCGAACGCCCTGAAGAAGCACGGCCTCGGGACGCACGAGTGGTCGATCGACGACGACAGCCTGATGATGCTGGTTCGCCGCTACACGCGGGAAGCCGGCGTCCGTAACCTGGAGCGCGAGCTGTCCAACCTGATCCGCAAGGCGGTGAAGGAGATCCTGATCACCAAGACCAAGTCGGTGGTGGTGAACGCGGATACCCTTCCGGTCTTCCTCGGTCCGCCGAAGTTCCGCTACGGCGAGATCGATGCGGACGATCAGGTCGGAGTGGTCACGGGTCTGGCCTGGACCGAGGTCGGCGGCGAGTTGCTGACGATCGAGGGTGTCATGATGCCCGGCAAGGGCAAGATGACCGTCACGGGCAACCTGAAGGACGTGATGAAGGAGTCGATCTCTGCGGCCGCATCCTACGTGCGCTCGCGGGCCATAGACTTCGGGATCGAGCCGCCGCTGTTCGAGCGTCGCGACATCCACGTCCACGTGCCGGAGGGGGCGACCCCGAAGGACGGGCCGTCCGCCGGCATCGCGATGGCCACCGCCATCGTCTCGACGCTGACCGGCATCGCGGTCCGTCGCGATATCGCGATGACCGGCGAGGTGACGCTCCGCGGTCGGGTCCTGCCGATCGGCGGCCTCAAGGAGAAGCTGCTCGCGGCTCTGCGCGGCGGCATCAAGACGGTGCTGATCCCCGAGGAGAACGCCAAGGACATCGCCGAGGTGCCCGACAGCGTGAAGAACGGGCTGGAGATCATCCCGGTCTCCCGGATGGATCAGGTGCTGGAGCGGGCGCTGGTGCGGGCTCCGGTCGCCATCGAGTGGGAGGAGCCGCTGCCCGTGGCCAAGCCCGCCCGGACGGAAGAGGACGGCGCGGCGTTCATCGCCCACTGATCGATAATTGAACCGATGCGACAGCCCCCGGAGCCTGCTCCGGGGGCTTTTTCGTGGGACCGGCCGACATGCGCATCCTGCTGATCAACCCCAACACCAGTCAGGCCGTCACCGACCTCGTGGCGGATCACGTGCGCCGCCAGATCGACGGTCGCGCGGACCTGCGGGCCGTCACGGGCCGGTTCGGCGCGCGCTATATCGCGAGCCGCGCGGCCTCGGCCATCGCGGGCCATGCCGCCCTCGACGCCCTGGCCGAGCATGGGGATGCCTGCGACGCGGTCTACCTCGCCTGCTTCGGCGATCCGGGCTTGTTCGCCCTGCGGGAGCTGTCGGCCGTGCCGGTCGTCGGCATGGCGGAGGCGGCCTGCCGAGAGGCCGCCGCCTCAGGGGCGTTCGGCATCGTCACGGGGGGGACGGCGTGGGACCCGATGCTCCGGGAGTTCGTCGCCACCCTCGGCCTGTCCGACAAGCTCGCGGCCATCGCCACGGTGGCGCCGACAGGAGGCGACATCGCCCGGGATCCGGACGGCGCCCTCGGCATCCTGGCGCACGCCTGTCGCGACTGCCATGCGGCCGGAGCGAACACGGTAATCCTCGGGGGCGCCGGCCTCGCCGGGCTGGCGCGGCGGCTCGAACCGCAGGCCCCATGCCCCTTGATCTGTTCCGTGGAAGCCGGCACCCGCGCGGTCCTGGCCGCCGCGATGGCGCCTGCCGCTCCGGCAGCGCGCCCGATGCCGATGGAGAGCCTGGGCCTCACGCCCGCCCTGTCCCGTCGGCTTGCGGCACCCTGACGGCAGCCCCTTGCGCCGTACCGACCCCATGCCGTAACGGTCGGCCGCCGGGCGGTTAGCTCAGTTGGTAGAGCGTCTCCTTTACACGGAGAGGGTCGGGGGTTCGAGTCCCTCACCGCCCACCAGCGCTACCGGGCGCGGCAGCGACGGTTCCCTGGGCCGAGGTCCGCACCCCCCCATCGACCTGGGCTACGAAGTGAGCGCCGGACTTCCGTAAAGACACCCAGACGGAGTCTAACCCCCGATCGATCGAGCCGCCCGTACGACCGCAGCAGCATCAATGTGCGGGAACATGTGACCGGCACCGGGCAGCAAGTCGAAGGTCGCGCCCGGGATCATCCGGGCGGCGGCGGCCCCGTGCAGGTACGCATTCACCACGATGTCGGCGCCGCCGCAGAGGATGCGGGTTGGAACGCTGAGTTTGGGGTAGCCCACCACGCTGCGGGTCAGGGCCGGCCAGAGCCAGCCGGCATCCTCCCCCTCGGCGGTGATCTGCGCGGCCCGCCCGGCCAGCGCGAACGGGAAGTCGGTGCGGAACCGCTCTGGCATCGCCTGGGGCAGGAACATCGCGTGCCACAGCAGCGGCAGCAGCGCCGGATCGCTCGACGCGCTCAGGGCCCGGGTGAGGAGATCCCCGCCGAACGGCAGCGCCCGCGGTCCGAATAGCATCTGCTCGAGGCGCAGCTCTGGGAAGCAGATCGGGGCCAGGGAGACGATACCGGTGATCTCGCCCGGGTAGAGCATCCCGTAGGCGAGGGCGACCGCGCCGCCGAACGAGTGACCCAGGATCACCGGTCGCTTCAAGCCCAGCCGCTGCATCGCGTCCCGGATCTGCTTAGCCTGATCCCAGATGTCTGCCCCGGATCCGCGCGGGCGCAGGCTGAACCCATGGCCGGGGCGGTCGACGGCGACCACTCGGAAATGCTTGGCGAGCGCCGGCACCGGGCCGAGCCATTGATCCTCCAGGCACATCAGCGTGCCGTGGATCGCCACGAGGTCGGGGCCTACGCCGGTCTCTGCATACGCGATGGTCCGGTCGTCCGGGAGGTGAACGAACCGGCGCGGAACGATCCGAGGATCGGCGCGCTCGCCCGGCGACGGCTGGGCCGGGCCGGGGAGGGTTGCTGCCGTGAAAGCCAATTACAGGCGCTTCCTGCGGCCGGGGGCCGATCCGAGCAGGGCCAGAGCCGCCACCGTGCCGACCCCGAGCAGACCGGCCGCCGTGGCGAGCGGGTGCAGGCTCGCCCGGGTGTAGGCGCTCGTGCGCATCACGTAGACCGGCGGGTCGCCGCGGGTGAGGCCGGCCGAGACCGGTGCGTGCAGGGCGCCGGACGGGTCACGGGGCGGGATGCCGCGCTTCTGCATCGCGATGATCGCGGGGGCCATGTAATCGTAGGCGCCGGGGGCGAATTCCTTGCCGGCCACGAAGGCCTTGCCGGCGCCGCCGACGAAGATGTCGCGCTGCGGGTGTACGGCTGCGTGCAGGATCGCGTTGGCGACTTCCTCGGGCGGGTAGATCGGCGGCGGCAGACTCGGCTCGCGGTCCATGTAGTTGCGCGCGCGCTGGGGCAGGGGGGTGTCGATCGAGGCCGGCTTGACCAGCGTCACCGAGATCGGCGCGTCCTCGACCATCAGTTCCATGCGTAGGGCGTCGGTGAAGCCCTTCACGGCGTGCTTCGAGGCCGCGTACATGCCCTGGAACGGGAAGGCGAGATCGGACGCGATGCTGCCGACGTTGATCAGTGCGCCGCCCTGCTTGTTCAGGTGCTCAACGGCGACCAGGGACCCGTAGATCGTGCCCCAGAGATTGGTCTGGATCAGGCGCTGATGGTCTTCGTCGCTGATCTCGCGGAGGCGGCCGTAGATCGACGCGCCCGCGACGTTCACCCAGGTGTCGAAGCCGCCGAACGTCGCGACCGCCCGGTCGGCGATCGCCTGGACCTCGGCCCGGTTGCCGACATCGGCGACGACGTGGAGCGCCTTGCCGCCGACGCCCTCGATCTCGGCCTGGATCTTGGCCAGCGCGTCGCCGCTGCGGGCGGCCAGCACGACCCGGGCGCCGCGCCCGGCCGCCATCCGGGCGGTCGCGAGGCCGATGCCGGACGATGCGCCGGTGATCACCACGACCTGCTCGCGGAGCGGCTTGTGCTTCATCGCTCTTCCCCACATCTGCGATCCGCGCGGCCGGCCATGCGACGCCGGCGCGTTCACGCGCATGAGGTTAGTCGCCCGTCGGTCCGTACGGTTCCGCCTTGGTCGGGGGTGATCGCGTCGCAGGCGTCGCCGTCGCCCGGCTGATCCTGGGGGATCGCGTGCAGCGTGGCGGGGTAGTCCTCGGCGCGGGCATCCTTATCTCTGTGCGGACCATGACATCCTCAGTGACAGCCTGCCCGACCCCCGAAGACGCAACCGAAGATACGATGCGGATTCCGCGCCGGATCCCGTCGGTGGAACGTCTCGTCGGCGGGGCCGCGGAGGAAATGCTCACCGCCTATGGGCGCACGGCCGTCACCGCAGCCGTGCGGGCCGTCCTCGCCGGGATCCGTGCGGAGGGGGGCTCCGTGCCGGACGAGGCGGCGATCCGTGAGGCGGTTGCGCAAAACCTTGCGGCCGAGCGGCGGGTGTCCCTGCGGCCGGTCTTCAACCTCACCGGCACGGTGCTGCACACCAATCTCGGCCGGGCGCTCCTGCCGCGCTCCGCCGCCGAGGCCGTGGCCGCCGTGATGGTCCAGGCGAGCAACCTCGAATTCGATCTCGCCACCGGGGCACGGGGCGAGCGCGACGACCACGTCGAGGGCCTGATCTGCCGCCTGACCGGGGCCGAGGCCGCGGTGGTCGTCAACAACAATGCCGCCGCGGTCCTGCTGGTGCTGAACGCCCTGGCGATGCGCAAGGAGGTGGTGGTCTCGCGCGGCGAGCTGGTGGAGATCGGCGGCTCGTTCCGGGTGCCCGACGTGATGGTCCGCGCCGGCTGCCGCCTGCGCGAGGTCGGCACCACCAATCGGACCCATCTGCGCGATTTCGCCGACGCCCTGGGACCGCGCACCGGCCTGGTCATGAAGGTGCATCCGAGCAACTACGCAATCACCGGCTTCACCGCCGAGGCGGACCCGGTCGCGCTCCACGCCCTCTGCCGGGAACAGGGCGTGCCGCTGGCGGAGGATCTCGGCAGCGGCAGCCTCGTCGACCTCGCGGCCTACGGCCTGCCCCCGGAGCCCACCGTCCGGGCCGCGCTGGCGCGCGCCGACATCGTGACCTTCAGCGGCGACAAGCTCCTCGGTGCCGTCCAGTGCGGGATCATGGCCGGACGGAAGGACCTGATCGCCCGGGTGCGCAAGAACCCGCTGAAGCGGGCGCTGCGAGTGGACAAGATGACCTACGCGGCCCTGGAGGCGGTGCTACGGCTCTACCTGCATCCCGAGCGGCTGGCCGAGGAGTTGCCGACCCTGCGGCTGCTCACCCGACCGCGCGCGGCGGTCGACGCGCAGGCCCGGGCCCTCGCGCCGGCGGTTTCCGAGCGGCTGTCCGGCTGGGCCACGGTCTCGGTCGACGCGTGCATCAGCCAGATCGGGTCCGGTGCGCTGCCGGTGGAGACCTTGCCCAGCGCCGCCCTGGTGCTGGTGCCGGATGGCGAGGGCGGGCGCCGCGGAGCCGGGGGGCGCTGCAAGCGCCTGGCCGAACGCCTGCGCGGATTGCCGGTGCCGGTGATCGGCCGCATCAGCGGCGATGCCGTCCTGCTCGACCTGCGGACCCTCGAGGACGAGACCGGGCTGCTGGACAGCCTATCGCACATGTCATCGTCAGGTGACGGAGCGCCAGGGGCCCGGAGTTGTTGAGAAACCGAGCGTGGAGCGGGAGCTTGCACGCACGCTCAGCGTGTTATGCTAGAAGGGCCAACCCGCGGTCGCGGTGCGAGACAAGCGGCACTCGGACCGCGATGGGCGAGCAACATGTCGTATTCTGTGGACACGATCGAGGCAGAGCAGGCAACAGATCCACTCCTGCTCGATAACCAGCTTTGCTACGCGCTCTACGCGGCCGCGCACCGGATGACGAAGTCTTACCGGCCGCTTCTGGAGCGGCTCGGGCTGACCTATCCGCAATATCTCGTGCTGCTGGTTCTGTGGGAGCAGGACGGCGTGACGGTCTCGGAGATCGGCCGGCGGCTCAGGCTCGATTCCGGCACGCTCACGCCGGTGCTGAAGCGGCTGGAGAGCGCGGGCTTCCTGGTCCGGACCCGGCGTCAGTCCGACGAGCGCGAGGTCGAGATTGCCCTGACGCCCCAGGGCGCGGCGCTCCGTTCGGAGGCGGTCACGGTGCGCGAGAGCGTGATGTGCCAGCTGGAACTGAGCGAGCCCGAGATGCGCGCGCTGCGCAGGGATCTCGGCATCCTGATCGAGCGGCTGAGCGTCAACGACTGACGGCTCACCGGCGGAGGCGGTTGCCCAGCACGAAGCCGTAGAGGCCCATGAGGATGATCCCGGCCGCGCCTTCGAGGCCGACCAGCAGGTTGGTCACCCGGCCGGTCGGCTTAAGGCCGATCTCCGGCGGGTTGGCCGTCATCATGTTGAGCGCGCTGTAGCTCATCAGGTCGATCGGGTTGTAGGTCGGCCCCGCCTCGGGACCCTCAAGCACGATCAGGCCGCCGGTCAGCCCGAACAGGCCGGCGAACACGACGATCAGCAACGCGAAGGCCCGGGCGATGCGCGACAGGCTCTCGCCGTAGTCGCACAGCCACTCGACGAAGCGGTCGGCGGTCCAGCGGTAGCCGTGGCGCAGGATCCCGGCCCCGTCTCGCTCGACCCATGCGGCGCGTGCCTGTTGTCCGGCATGGACACGACCCATGCGGCGGCCGCGCTTGTAGGCCCAGCTCGCCGCATCGTGGCTGCCGATGCTCTTCCAGTTCTGCTCCAGGGCGAGGTAGCTCGCCTGCGCCAGCTCGTAGGCGCCCGCCACCTCCTCGCCGACGGCGCCGCCGAGCTGCTCGACGCTCATCCGGGTACCGTTGAGCCATGCCCCGGCGAAGCGTGCGTGCCGCAGCCGGCAGGTGGCGAGGTTGAGCCGGACGAGATCCGTGTCCGACAGGTCGGCACCGGATAGGTCCGCGCCGTCGAGCTTCGCCCCGGTGAACTTGGCGCCGCGCAGGCGCGAGCCGGCCAGCGTCGCCTTGGCCAGGCTGGCACCCTCGAAATCCGCGTGGGTCAGGTTGGCGTCGGCGAGCTTGGCCTCGTCGAGCCGCGCGTTGCGGAACACCGTGTCGTCCGCGTCGGCTCCGGAAAAGTCGGCGCCCCAGAGGTCGGCATCCGTGAAGTTGGCCCCGTCGAGGAGCGCCCCCGACAGGTCCGCGAAGCGCATCGCCGCCTGCCCGAAGCGGGCATCCTCCAGCATAGCGGCGGAGAGCTTGACCTGGCCCGCCACGATGCCGGCGAAATCCGCGCCCGAGAGGTCGGCCTCGGACAGGTCGGCCTCCTCCAGGATCGCCCCGACGAAGCGGGTCGAGCGCCCGACCGCCCCGGTGAGGCTCGCCCGGCGCAGGTTCGCGCCCGACAGGTCGGCCTCCTCCATCCGGGCGCGGGACAGATCCGAACCCGCCAGGGACAAGCCGCCGGATTCGGGGTCGGCCCGTGCCGCATCCAGTTCGGCCAGCGCATGAGCGCCAGCGTCGACATGCGCGAGATCGAGGCCCGGCTCGCGCAGGGGCGTGCCGGAGGCGATCAGGTCCAGGAGACCGCGCAGGCGCGGCTCCACGTTTCGGGGCGTGACCTGATCCATCCCGGCTCTTTGCCGGAGAGAACGGCGCCGCGCCAGATCCCCCCGGGCTCAGGTCGTCGGCATCGCCGCGCTGACCCGCACCGTGATGGCTTTGGCGGCCGGCGTCTTGGACTGCTCGTCGTGATGCCACAGGGGCAACAGCACGTTCAGCTCCGGATAATAGCCGCCGCAATTCCCCTGCGGGATGTCGTAGGCGATCACCCGCAGGCTGCTGACGCGTCGTTTGACCTGGTCGCCGGCCACCGCCTCGACATCGACGGAGCCGCCGTCCTTCAGCCCGAGCCGGGCGATGTCGGTCCGGTTCATGAACAGGATGTCGCGGGTGCCCTTTACGCCGCGGAAGCGGTCGTCGTACCCGTAGACCGTGGTGTTGAACTGGTCGTTCGAGCGCAGCGTGATCAGGTCGAGCACGTCGGGCCCATGCTTCGGCAGGTCCGGATCGGCCTCCAGCCCCTCCGGCACCGAAAAGTTCGCCTTTCCGGTCTCGGTCTCCCACTTCCGGTCCCGGGCGCCCAGCGGCTTGGTGATCCCGCCCGGCCGGAACATCTGCCCGTTCAGGTCGTGGAACACCTTGGGGTAGGTCGCCTCGATGGCGTCGCGCACCCGGCCGTAATCGGCCACCCACGCATCCCAGTCGATCCGCGGGTTCGGCGGCACTGAGGCCTTGGCGATCTCGGCGACGATCCAGGGCTCGGAGCGCACCTCCGGGCCGACCGGGTCGGCCACGCCCCGGGAGCCGTGGAAGCGCGCGGTCGAATCCTCCATCGAGACCGCCTGCGGGCCGGTCGCCTGCCGGTCGACCTCGATGCGGCCGAGGCATGGGAGGATGAAGGCCACGTCCCCGTTCACCAGGTGCGAGCGGTTGAGCTTGGTTGAGATCTGGACGGTGAGGCGCTGCCGGCGCCAGGCGGGCTCCATCCGCCCGGTATCGGGGATCGCCCGCAGGAAGTTGCCGCCGAGGCTGACGAAGGCTCGGACGCTGCCGTCCAGGATCCCCTCGCAGGTCTCGACCGTGTTCAGGCCCTTCTCCCGCGGCGGCTCGAAGTCGTACAGCTCCTTGAGCTTGTCGAGTGGCGCCAGCTCCGGCTTCTCGGTGATGCCGACCGTGCGCTGGCCCTGCACGTTCGAGTGGCCGCGCACCGGGCAGATCCCGGCTCCGGGCTTACCGATATTGCCGCGCATCAGCAGCAGGTTCACCAGCATCCGCACCGTCTCGGTGCCCTTGCGGTGCTGGGTCAGCCCCATCCCGTAGATGCCGATCACCGCCTTGGCGCGGGCGTAGGCTGCGGCCGCGGCTTCTAGGGCCGGGCGCGTGAGGCCGGAGCGACGCTCGATCGCGGTCCAATCCTCCCGATCGCAGAACGCCACGAACTCCGCGAAGCCGTGCGTGTGCTCGGCGATGAAGGCGTGGTCGAGGATGGCGGGACGGCCCGATGCGGTGGCCTCCCGGTCCATGGCGAGCAGGGACTTGCACAGGCCGGTGAGCGCCGCGAGGTCGCCGCCGGCTTTGACCTGGTGATACTGCGTCGAGATCTTGGTCGCCGAGCGCGTCAGCATTTCCACCGGCGATTGCGGGTTGGTGAAGCGTTCCAGCCCGCGCTCGCGCAGCGGGTTGAAGGTGATGATCTGTGCCCCCCGCCGCCGGGCCTCCTGGAGCGGGTGGAGCATCCGGGGCGCGTTCGATCCGACATTCTGGCCGAAGAAGAAGATCAGGTCGGTGGCCTCGAAATCCTCCAGCAGCACCGTGCCGACCGGCGCCCCGATCGATTGCGGCAGCGCCACCGAGGTCGGCTCGTGGCACATGTTGGAGGAGTCGGGCAGGTTGTTGTTGCCGTACAGCCGGGCGAGCAGCGCCCACATGTAGCTGGTCTCGAGCGAAGCCCGGCCGGAGGCGTAGAACACCGCGGATTTCGGGTCCTCTTCGCGCAAGGCCTTCAACTCCCGTCCGATCTCTGCGAAGGCCTCCCCCCACGAGACGGGCCGGTACCGGTCGGCCTCGGGATCGTAGCGCATCGGATGGGTAAGGCGGCCCTGCTCTTCCAGCGCGTAGTCGCTCCAGCCGAGCAATTCGGTGACGGTGTGGGCGGCAAAGAAGTCCGGGGTCGCCCGGCGGCGGGTCTGTTCCCAGGCGGTCGCCTTGGCGCCGTTCTCGCAATACTCGAAGGCCAGGGGCTTGGCCGGCTTCGCCCAGGCACACGACACACACATGAAGCCGTCGGGCTTGTTCTGCTTGACCAGCATCGCCGAGCCGGTGACCGGAACGCCCTCGCGGGTCAGGATCTCCACGAGGGAGCGCGCCGAGCCCCAGCCGCCCGCCGGGCCGTCGTAGGGTTCGATCCGTACGTCGCCGGTGTTCTGGTCGGTCATGCCGTCCTCCTCCCGGAACGCCAGCGTCCGGACCGGAGGGAACGCGCGAGGATGCAGGTCGGATCACGGGCGCGTCACCGCGGCGCCGATCGGCTTCCGCCCCGGGTCCCGCGGCGCTACCCTGAGGCGGCGAATGACTCGTCCCAGGAGAAGATCATGGCCAGCATCGACGTCGAGATGGTGAAATGCGCCTGCCAGGACTGCGTGTGCGTGGTCTCATTGACCAAGGCGGTGTCGCGGGACGGCAAGGCCTATTGCTGTGATGAATGCGCCGACGGACATAAGGATCACGCCGGCTGCGAGCATGCCGGCTGCGCCTGCCACGGCTGAGCAGCCCGCGCCCGCACGGACGGTGCCACCGCCGCGCGGCGCTTCAGGACACGGTCCCTGATCCAACGCGCCCGCTGTCCGCCGGACCGATAGACGCTCCCGCGGACAGCGATCCACCCCGTCAGGAGACGGCCGCCAGCTTGTCGGCCATGGACTGCTCCTTGTCCCGGCGGGTGGAGAAGATCAGCGTGAAGAAGGTCCGCTCGACGCCGAGTTCGGCGAGCCTGGCCTCGCAGCGTTCCGCCAGGGCGCAGACCTCAGACAACTCGGCTTCGATGTTGGTGCCGTTGGGATGCATCGTGGCGATCAACCCGCTCGCCTCGATGATCGCTTTGATCTCGCGCACGTAGGGCGAGACCGACGGGCCGACGCCCATCGGCACGATGCACAGGTCGGCGGATACCTTCATGGCGATGCTTTCCAAAAGGCGCGGTCGTGCCGGATCGCGGGACGCGGCCGGGTGACGGGTGCGTACGATATCACGAAGACGGCGCCCGATCGGGCAGACAATGCGGCGAGGCCGCTGCGCCGTATCCCGGGACGGCGAAGGCCAAGCGCATGCCGTCCGCGTGCGTTCGTCACGCGCGATCAACCGGATCGCGGTGATCCGAACTTGGAGCGCTCGCTGCCGCAGGGGATCCCGGTTCGGCGCGAGCGAGCGCGTTGCTTCAAGGACTAAGAGCTGTCCCCGATCGCAACGCGAGCGGGAAAGGCTCTAAGGGCGGCCTTCGCCTTCGTGCGACATCTGCTTCGGGTGGGACGTCGACCAAGCCAGGGGCGGCGACGGCGGGTTGGTCTCGAAGATCGTGCGTCCCGCCAAGGCGTTGACGATGACGCCGCTGCGCCAGGCCATGAGGCTGAGCTGCGGCTCCGCGATGCCGTGGCTCACGAGGCCGCCGTTGAGGACGAAGAGCCGGTGGCCCGCCGGACCGTCCCAGGTCGCGGCGAAGTCGGAACCGATTTCGGGCCGGCCGTCCGCGTCGAGGACGAGGCGGTCCCGCAGCGGATCGAGGCAGGCTGGCAGCGCGTATCGGTAGCCTGTGGCCAGGATGACGAAATCGGCATGCGCAACCTCGATGCCTCCGTCGAAGCCGTTGCGCATGATGAGGCGGTAGCCGCCGACCCGGTCGACATCGAGCACGGTGCAGTGCGGCAGCAGGCTCGTGGCGAGCGAGGCCTCGGCGAGGTGCCGCAGGCTGTAGAGGCGCCGATAGATCGCCTGTAGGGTCGCGGCCGAGATGCCGTCACCGGCGAGCTTCTGGCGTGCCACCGTGGAGCGGCGGCGGGCATCCGGCAGGGTGTGGAAGCTCTCGACGTAGCCGGGCGTGAACAGCTCGTTCGTGAACGGGGTTGCGTCGATCGGCTGGAAATTCGGGCGACGGCTGATCCAGGTAACGGCAGCCGGCGCGTCCGATCCCCGGTTCAACAGGTTCAGCACGATCTCGGCGCCGCTCTGCCCGCCGCCGATCACCGCCACCCGCCGGCCTGCGAACCGATCGAGGGCGAAGGCGACCTGAGAGCTGTGGACGTGGTCGCGCGGGTCGAGCTTCTCCGCAAAGGCGGGCAGGCTCGGCTGCAGTCCGACGCCGAGGGCCAGGTTACGCGCCCGCACGGTCCCCCGGTCGCCGTCGAGGCGAAAGTCGCGTCCTTCGAAGCGGACCTCACGGATCGCGGTGCCGAAGCTCAGGCTCGGCAGCCGAGCCGCGACCCAGGCGAGGTACTGCGCGAATTCCCGGCGCGGCACCGCCTCGAACTCGGCATTGAGGAACTCGTAGAAGCGTTTCTGCGCCACGAGGTAAGCCAGGAAGCTCCAGGGACTCGTCGGGTTCACCGCCGTGACGAGGTCCTTGAGGAAGGACGTCTGCAGCGCGACGTCCGGAAGCATCATGCCCGGGTGCCAGTCGAAGGCCGGCGCCCGGTCGAAGAACCGCGCCTCGAGGTCGCCGACCGCGTCGAGCTGCGCCGCGAGGCTCAGATTGAACGGGCCGATTCCGATGCCGGCGAGGTCGAGGGGGTGGTCGCTCATGATGCGCGGGCTCCTGCCTGTATGCCTGCCCTGTCGTCGTGCCCGGTGCCGGCCTCCCGGGGGATGGAGGCCTCCGCGCGATGGAGCGGGTTGATCAGCGGACTGCCGAGCCGCGGCACCGGTCGCAGATTGGAATCGCCGTAGCCGAGGCTGAGCCGGACGCGGTTGATGCAGATCCGCGGCACGGTCGGCGCGAACAGCTCGAACTGGCTGAACCGGTCGGCGAGGTCGGGGTGCCGTGCGTGGTAGCGGCGCAAAACCCGCGCGAGCGCTCCGTAGAAGGCGGCCTCGGGAAGGCCGTCGCTGCGCAGAAGCGCATCCGACACGAAGCGCAGCAGACTGGCGAAATGGCCGGTCTGTAGGTGCTGCAGCAGGTGCGCGGCCGGCCGCCGCAGAAGGGTCTCGCGCACGCCGTCCGGCAGGTCTGCGGCCTCGGGGAAGTCCTGGTCCACCAGATCGGCGTCGCCCTGGAAATCCTTCAGCGCGACGCCGCAGGGCACGTCGTCCTCCAGGATCAGCGTCACGTTCTGACCGTGGGCGATGAAGCCGACGCCGTAGCGGCAGAGGAAGTGGTAGAGTGGGACGGCCACGTGGTCGAACAGCCGCTCCAGCCACGCCTCCGGGGCGAGGCCGGACCGGGCGATCAGGCTGGATACGAGCGGGCGGCCCGCTGCATCCGCCTTCAGCAGCGCGCCCATCATGAGAGCGGATCGGCCGGGTCCGAGGCGGCCGGCGATGCCCTCCCGCCAGATCACGCCCAGCATCTCACGGTACTGGTACGGCGCATCCGCGATCCGCTCGTAGACGGGGTGCGGATAAAAGGCGCCTGCGCGTTCCCGCAGGATCACGGTGCCGGCGAGCGCCGGGTCGCGCGCGACCTTGTCCGCCAGCCAAGCCGAGAAGGCCGGTCCGATCTCCATGTACCTGCCCGGCACGCCCCGCCAGGCCGAGGTGTTGAGGATCGTGAGCGCGAGCTTCACGTCCAGGCGGCCGTCCGCATCCGCGCAGGCGAGCGTCCGCAGCGATTGCTGGGGCCGGTAGCCGCGGCCGAAGGTCCCCAGGGGGACGAGGCGCCCGGCCGCGATCTCGCCTGCGAAATGCAGGGCGATCTTGTTGTCCCACTGCCAGGGATGGACCGGCACGAGCAGATGGGTCGCGGGATCGGCCCCGCGTGCGGCGCAGGCCTGCGCTAGGCGCGCCCGTTCCGGCCCGTCGAGGGCGTCGGCCACGAGGTCCGCCTCGGCGAGGCCGGGCTCCAGGCTGAGGCGGCAGGCTGTCCGGTCTGCCGCGACCCAGAACAACCGGATCTCGGGTTGGAATTCCGGCGCGTAGGCCTCGTAGTCGGCCAGACCCCAGCCGATCCGCCCCTTGCTCGCGGGGGCCTTTGGGTGGCCGTCGAGATAGGCCTGCAGGACGCGGTCGCTCAGAGCGAGCAGATCCGGCCCCGTCATGTCCCGGCCGATCGCCGCGATGCGGGCATCGGCCGTGAGCGTGCTCAGCACTTCGGCGGCATAGACGCAGAGGGTGGCGGACTCTATCCCGAGCGTACGGCTCGCATCCACCAGGAACCCGGCCGCGTCGCCGGCCGGGGTAACCCTGTTACCCGCGATGCGGAACAGGCTGGACGGATCGATCGCGAGGTTGCCCCAGATCCGGCGCTCGGCCGCGAAGCGGTAGGCGATCCCGCCGTCAAGGCGCAGCAGCCACTGCGTACCGGTCCGGTCCGCCAGCTCTGGTGCGAACGCCTCCTCGAACGCGAGTTCGGAGATCGTCTTGGCGATGAGCGCACGATTGAGATCGAGCCAGAGCGGCGCCGTCACGGCCGCGCCGCCCGGCAACGGTCCGGCGCTCACAAGGGAACCTCGCGGAAGAAGCGCTCGCGCTCGCAGCAGACCAGGGCCGCGCGCTTGTGGGGGAAGTCGAACTCCTTCAGCGTCTCGTAGGCCGCATCCCCGCAGTAGCTCAGCATCTTGCGATGCGTGGCCCGCGGCTCGCCCATGATCCGCCGGGTGCGGGGCTCGTCCAGGAACAGGTAGTGCGTGATGGCCCTGAACCAGGCGAGGGTCTTCGGCCGTCCCAGGTGCGCGACGTTGCCGATCAGCCCGTGCCAACCGCGGTCGAAATCCTCGGCGTCGTAATAGGGACCGAGCCGATCCTCCTTGGCCCAGTAGAACTCGAAATAGCCGACCGGTACGTCGTCGAAGCTGCCGATCACCCCGAACAGGTGCGGGTCGTCCTCCTGGTCGGCGAGGTAGCGGTCCAACTCCGCCTCGCTCTGCGCGAGTTCCCAGTAATAGGCGACGCGCTTCTGGTTCATCCAGCCGTGGAACAGGCCGAGATCGTGCCGCCGGTCTATGGCGCGAAACGACAGGGTCGTGCCGAGCTGCGGCAGCCAACGCCGGTAAAACGAGCCGTTCGGCTGCGGCGGTCGCAGGGGCGGTAGACGGTCCTGCGGCCCGATCCGCGAGCGGATCAGCGGGTAGGCGGCCCGCGTTCCGGCTGCCAGCCATAGCAGGGGAAGCTGATAGAACAGCGCGCGCTCCACGACCGCGTCGGGCGCGGCCGGGTCACCCTCAGACTGCGCCGCCAGTGCGCGCAGGGACGCCGCGCTGCCGAGGCCGGCGACACGTAGCCGCCCGGCCTCCGGGCACCGCTGGAACGCGGCCTCGACCAGGGCCGCCACGACCGGCGCGTCGGCGGGATGACGGCCGGCCGAGCCGGTGAGCGCCAGGAAAGCTTCGTCCGCGCCGGAGCGCAGTTCGGCCTCCGCGATCGGGTCGCCGCCGCGCGATAAGGTCAGCCGGACCCTGCTGGCATCGGACGGCAGGCTTTCGATCACGAAATCGTCGCCGGTGGCGGCCCAGTGGCGGCTCGTCCCGGTCCAGCCGTCCAGCGCCGTCCCGGCGGCGGCATCGATGCGGGCGCGCACCGTCATGGCCGGGCGCCTGCGCGGGCGGACGGAGCCGCGAGGGGGTTCGGAAGGTCAACGTAGCTCGCCAGAGGGTCGGTCACGTCGGTGTTCTCGTTGAGGTTACGGAAGCAGATCTGGAAGTTGCCCTTGCTGCCCAGGGCCGGGGCGTCGAGCAGCAGGCGCAGGCAGGTCTTGTCCCGGAGGTCCTTCCCGGCGAGCGCCTCGACGAATCGGCGCAGGGCCCCGATGAGGGCGCCCTCCGGCGCCAGGCCGGCGATGCCGATGGCTCCGATGACGGCGAAGACGCTGTTGACCACGAGGTAGTAGGCCATGACCCGCGCAGCCTCCCCGGAGGTCAGGAGGTGCCCGGCCTCGAGGTCGAGCCCAGGGGCGGCCTCGCGGAGGGCCGGAAGGAATTCACGCACGAAACCCGTACCTTGGCAGTCGCGGAAGAAGGTCCGGACCGGCCAGCCATCCGTGAGTTCGAGGACCAGGTTCTGCTGGTGCGCGCCGAACAGAAGGCCGAGCGCGCACTGGATCTCGAGGATCGGCCCGACCGTGACGGTGAGGAAGCGCTCGAACCAGCGCAGGGCAACGGCCTCGACCGGGCCATCGCCGTCCGCGTCCTTACGGCCGGCGATGCGCAGGATCGTGTCGGCCAGCCCGCTGCCCCGCCCATCGGGATAGATCTCGCAGAGAGCGGCCAGCACCGCGGCCGGCCGCTCGTCCGCCCCGTGGAACGGGTTGTCCCGCAATGCCACGAACGTCTGCGGCAGCGCGGCCCCATCGGCGCCACGCAGCGCAAGATAGGCCGGCTCGCCGAGGACGTGGAAGCTCGGCCAGCGCGCGGCGATCTCGGCGCCGACCGGCCCGTTCAGCACCCCATCCACGACGAGGCCGCGCGCGCACTCGACGCTTTTGATGAGGCGCAGCGAATTTGTGAGCCTGAGGCTCAGCGAATGCTTGAGCATGAAGCGCGCACCCGGTGCGTAGAGGGTGCGCAGCGATGTGGTCGCGTACCACGGCCCGCCGGCATGGCCGTGGTCGCGCAGGCGGCCGGTGCGGAACAGGGCGTCGATCTCCGGATCGAGCGCGAGGCGGGCCGCCTGCCACGGATGGACCGGCAGCAGCACGCGCCCCCCGCTCGCGGCGAATATCGTCGGATCGAAGCCGGCATCTTCAGCGGCGAGGTCCGCGCAGAGGTCCGCTGCGCTCGTTGCCCGCGAGGAACCCTGGACGACCGTCTCCGGCGCGGCCGACCACCAGCGCAAGGGAAAGCCCCGACCGTATTCCGGCGCGAAGGCGCGGGAATCGGCCAGCGTGAACTCGTCCCGGCTGCGCGGGGTCGGATGCACGGAATGGCCGAACCGGAGCGCGCGCTCGGCCTCGCGGAAGCTCGGGTCGCGGCTCAGGAAGATGCCCGGTGCAGGGGCGCGGACGAGGATGTCTTCGACGGTGGCGAGGCTCTGAAAGAGGCGGCGCAGGAAAATCGGCGCGGCCTGCGGTGCTGCCGGTCCGACGATGGCCGGCTCGTTCGCCACCGCTGCCGCGAACGCCGCCAACGCCATGATGCGGGGCGGCTCGCCGGGGCGCAGTTCGCGGAACGGCAGCCTGAACATGTGCTGGCCGACGGACGAGACATGGGTGACCGCGATCTCGATCACCGAAGCTCGGCTCGGCAGCGAAATCCGCAACACGGGACGCGTCGGATCGTCTTCGCGCGCCTCGGCGGTCGCCAGAGTCCAGCCGGCCCATTCCCGCATCAGGCTGTTCAGGAAGCTGCGCACCGATACCTGGGAAGCAACGTCGGCACATGAGATGTCGGCTTCAACCATACGACCCTCTTCATATCGCGGCATTGCCAATAGACAAAAGAAAAATGGGGCGCAATAGATGATTAATACTATAGAACTATTTTAAATTTGTGGTGTGAAGGTTGCCATGCCGGTTATCGCGCCAATAAGATCCGTGCGCGGACGGAGGTGTCATGGTTCGGATCGATGTGCGCACTCCCGGGTCTGGAGTGGCCGGGCGACTATCTCTCGCCGCGGCCTCGGTGGGGTTCGGACAATCGGCCGTGCTCGCCCTTGTCCCCGTGGTAGCCGAGCGCACAGGGCTCGATGCGGTCGCGATGGGGGGCGTCGCCTTCGCCGGGGCGGTCGCATTCCTGGTCTGCGCGCCGGCCTGGGGGAACTGGGGGACCGGTTTGCGTCTGCGCCGGCTGTTCGCGGCACTGGCCGCCCTGATGGCGCTCGGCCATGGTCTGTTCGCCCTGGCCCTGACGGTGCCGGCCCTGCCCGTCGCTGGAGCCCTGGTGCTGCTCGTCGCCTCGCGGATCGCCTACGGAGCGGGAGCCGCCGGGGTGATGCCGCATGCCCAGGCTGCCGTGCTGGGGTCGGTGGCGGAAACGGCACGCCCGGCGGCGCTCGGCCGGCTCGGTGCCGGACTCTCGGCAGGGCGCATCCTCGGCTCGCTGGCGATGGGCGTCGGGGTGTTCGGGACCGCCGCGCCCCTGGCGGTGCTGGCGGCGAGCCCGTTGCTGCTCCTGGCCGCGCCCGACCTCCCGGGCGGCAGCCCTGGCGCCAGGGCGGCGGGGGCGGATCGCGGTGGCGTCCTGCGCGCGGCCGCACCGCTGATGGGGATCGGCTTCGCCCTGACCCTCGGCCTCGGCCAGATCCAGATCGTGCTCGGCCTGTTCCTGCAGAAGCGCTTCAACCTCGACGCGCCGGGCGCCGCAGGTCTTGCCGGCGCGACCTTCGCGCTCGTCGCGGTGACGATGATCCTGACGCAACTCGTCCTGGTGCCGCGCCTCGGCCCGAACCTGCGGCGCAATCTCAGCCTCGGGCTTGCAGGCTTCGCCGCGGGTGCAGGCGTGACCGCCTGTGCTCCCGCCGCCTGGGTCGCCGTGCTCGGGACGGTCGTGGTGGGCGCCGGCATTGCCCTGGCGACCCCGCATTACACCGCCGCCCTGGTCGCCCGGATGCCCGGGCACGCCCAGGCCGCGGCAGCCGGCTGGCTCGCGAGCGTCCACGTGCTCGGCCAGGGGATCGGAGCCCTCTGCGGCGGCGCGGCGTTCCGGATCGCGCCCGCGCTGCCGTTCTGGACCTGCGCGACGTTGGGCCTTGCCCTGATCGTTGCCGCCGTGCGGCTTCGCCCGGACGACCCCCGTCATCCGGTGGCCTGACCGGTGCGGCCGGTCCCGAGCAGCCGGACGGTCGCCATCGTTGCGAGGCCGGAAAGGAACGTCGCGAGCCCGAACAGGGCGCCGTAGCCGAGGAGGTCGGCGAGCTTGCCCGAGATCAGTGAGCCGACGAGGTAGACCACGAGTTGCGCGCAGGCGAGGATCGTGAAGTCGGTGCCCGGCTGCTCCGCTGAAGAGACCGCCATGAACAGGCTGTAGAGCGCCACGATCTCCATGTAGCGGATCAGGGTCTGGAACCCTGCCGCGCCGAACAGAGGCCACAGGCCGACGACAGCCCCGAAGGCATGCGCCGTGAACAGGGCGAAGCAGAGAGTCCGCAGCCCGCCCAGCAGGCCGAGGGTCGCGGCCGTGCCGTAGCGGCGGACCAGCAGCGCTGCGACGCCGGAGCCGGCGAGCCCCGCGGTCATCGCCGAGACGCCGGACAGGTAGCCGATCCGGTCGAGGGGTACGCCCGCATCGACCAGGTAGGCGCCCTCCATGGCCTTCACGAGCCCCTCACTCACCCGGTAGGTGAGCGCCACCCACAGGATGGTGTGCACCTCCGGCCGCCGCAGGAAGGCCCGGATCGAGGGCCGCGGCGCGGTGGCGCCGGTCTCGGGCGCTTCCTCGCGCATGGCGAAGGCGGCCAGCAGCGGCGGCACCGAGAAGGCCGCCGCGCTCAGCAGCATCCCGGTCCAGCCGACATGATGGTAGAGGACGAGGCTCAGCGTTCCGCCGACCACCACCCCGAGGGCGACCGAACCCCCCTGTATGGCGTTACCGATGGCGCGATCTTCCGGCCGCAACCGCTTCACGGCGTAGCCGTCGGTGGCGATGTCCTGCGTCGCGATCAGCAGCGCGGCGAGGAAGCCGACGCCGATGATCCCGGGCACGTTGGTGGGGCCGAGCGGCAGCATCGCGAGGATGCAACCGATCACGCCGACCTGGGTCATCACCACCCACCCCGCCCGGTGCGCCCGCGCGAAGGGCCGCACACGGTCGATCAGCGGCGCCCAGAGGAACTTCAGCACGAGGGGCAGGAACAGGAGGCTCAGATAGCCGATCCCCGCCCGGGACACGCCGGCCTCGCGCATGATCGGCGGGAGCGCAGCGGCGATCAGGTAGGAGGGGATCGCCTGCGCCATGTAGAGGGCGGCGAGCACCACGAAGAGCGAGTACCGCTCGCGCCGCCCGTCGGCCGTGACGGCCACGGCGGCGGGTGCCGAGGAGGCGGCGCTCATGAGAGATAGGCCCGTGCGGAGGCCCGGGCGGCCGGCTCGTCGGGGGCGATCTCGATCGGGAAGTTCCAGAGCCGGCGGAATACGTCGGCGCCCGCCTCCTCGAAGCCCGGCCGCACGATCACGAGGCCGCGGCAGTGCCGCTCGAGGTCGGCGCGCGTGCGCTTGAACCAGAGAGCCTGGGCCTTTTCGGAAGCCGCCGAAAGTTTGCCGACGCCGCCGAGCACCAGGATCAGGGCGAACGGCTCAGTCCGTGCGCCCACCTGCTCCAGGGCGTCGAGGTAGGCGGTCTCGTCGCCCGGCTCGGTTGGACCGAGATAGCGCAGGACCATGAGGTCGTCGGCCTCTTCGAGGGCGACCATCCCTCAGAACGTCCTGCGGTAGCCGACGGTGACGGTGCGCCCGAGCCCGAAGACGGTCAGGTTGCGCACCGAGGTCGCGGTCGGATTCCAGTAGGCACGGTCGAACAGGTTATCGACGGATGCGTAGAGCTCGCCCCCGGCCAGGGGGGCGCCGAACGCGGCGTTCACCGTGAAGGCGTCCTTCAAGCGGAAGCGGGTGCCGATGAGGTCGATGCGGGCGTCGCGGCCGCTGAAGCCCTCACCCTCGACCCGGAGCGAGACGCCGTTCGCGAACAGGTAGGTCCCCGATAGCGTGCCGTGGAAGGGGGCGCCGATGCGGTTGTTCGGCAGGTAGCTGTCGAGGCGCCCGTCCTTGTTGGTGTCGTAGCGGCCCTCGCGGTAGCCGAGTACGGTGCCGAGATTCAGTTGCTCCGTGACCTGCGCGTTCCCGGTGAACTCGACCCCGTAGATCATCTCCTTCTGCTGGCTCAGCTTGTTGGTGAGCGGGTCGAACGTCGTGCCGTCGTCGGAGGTCGACACGAACCCGCCGAGGCTGCCGGAGAAGATCCCGCTCCGGCCGCGGACGCCGAAATCGTAGGAGTTCACGATCTGCGCCTGCGGGGCGATGCTGGAATACGCGATGGTGGTGCCCGCCGGCAGGCAGAACGGACGGGAGATCGGGCAGGCATAGGCGAGGGACAGGCCGGCCCGGCGCGTGAAGGCGCCGATATCGGCGAGCGCGTAGCCCTGGCTGAAGCCGCCGTAGAGGTCGATGCCCGGCAGCAGGTTGAAGGTCGCGCCTGCGTTGAAGGTCGGGGCTGAGTAGGAGAACTTGCCGCCGGTGACGTTGAGGGCTGGCAGCACGAAGGTCGAGTAGCCCAGGGCGTTGCGCGCCGCGCTTGCCGCGAAGGTCGTTGGCCGGGTGAAGCCCGCGACGTCGAGGTCGAAGTGCTCGTAGCGCATGCCGGCACGTACGGTCAGCCGCTCGCCGATCGGCAGCTGGAGCAGGGCGAAGCCGGCGTAGCTGTTCTGCTGCAGGGGCGTGAACACGTCGGTGCCGTCCCGCGCCCGCTGCCGGGTTGATTCCGAGATTATGTCGGAGCCCCAGGTCAGCTTCAGCCCGGGCAGGAGGACGCTCAGGTCGGTGTCGAGGGTGAGGTTGATGCCGCCGCGCTCGGTGGCGAGCGCGGTCTGGTTGGCCAGGCTCGTGGGCGCGGTGGGGATGAACGAGTAGGTGACGAACGGGTTGGCCGGATAGGCGAACTGCGAATAATTGAAGCGCTTGTTGATGTCGTTGTAGAAACCGAGGATCGAGAAACTGCCGAGCGGCGTATCCCGATCCGTATAGCGTAGGTACAGTGAGCGCGTATCCTCGGCGACCGGCAGGCCGATATAGCTTCGCGCGTAGTCGGGCCGGGCGAAGGAGCCGCTGTAATCGGTGAGGTAGCGCGGATCCTGGTTGAGCAGGATCTGGGTGAGGCCGAACTCGACGCGTTTGGTGAGATCGAGGTCGTAGCCGAGCCGCAGGTTGATGTTGCCGAGCTGGAAGCGGTCGGCACCGCCCTGGCCGAGCTGACCGTCGGAGGGCAATTCCCGCCCCTTGCCGTCGAAGGTGCGGGTGGCGAACCGACCGGAGCCGGTGAACGCGTAATCGACGCCGTCCGGCACTTTGCCGGTCACACTGATCGATGTCTCGGGCGCGACGCCGTGAACCGGGTCGGCCGTGAAGGTCCGGATCGCCGTGTTGACCGTGACGACCGGAGCCCCGTCCGTCGGGCGCCGGGTGATGAAGTTCACGGTGCCGCCGGTGGCGCCCGCGCTGTAGAGGCTGGAGGCGCCGGCCACCACCTCGATCCGCTCCACCGAATTGAGGTCGATCAGATTGAGGATGCGCGAGACGTCGCGCAGCGGCGTATTCACCGGCACGCCGTCGATCAGCACCAGGAGGTTGCGGCCCCGGAAGCTTTCTGAGGCGCTGGAGATCGTGCCGTTCGGTACCGAGAAGCCCGGCACCAGCTTCGAGAGCACGGCCGAGGGACTTGAGGTCAGGGCGAGTTGCTGGCGGATCTGGTCGCGGTCGACGACCTGGACGCTCTGCGGCACGTCCTCGATCCGGCGCGGCGCGCGGGTGGCCGTCACAGAGATTTCGTCGAGGGCGACGACGGGTGCGGCGGTCTCGGCCCGGGCCGGCCCGGCCAGGGCAGTCCCCGCACCGAGGATCGCGACGAGACGAATGGTACGCATGCTTGTCAGACCCACCCCTGCGCGTCCGCGTTGGGACGCCTTCCAAAACTGCCGGGCCGGATTCTGCGTGTAGAGAACGCGAGACATCGGCGTCCGCCCAGTTTAAAATTTGTCTAAATCGATATTATCGCGACTTTCAGCGCCGAGACGATTGGTCGAGGATGCATAAAGTCTCGACATCTCTAGGCCGCTCTAACATGATGATTTCGCTCCCGCTTGGACTCGGGCGCGCAAGAGTACGGACTGCTGCGCAGCTACGCGGCGAGGGGGCGCGATGACGAAACGACGTTGCCTGGTCGCCACGCCGACGAGGGGCCCGGTATGGACGCCGCGATGAGCGCCGCAGTGCAGGCTGCGACCCGCGGGGCGGCAGCCGGCATCGTCCCGGAGACGCGCGAGGACGCGGATTCCCTCCCGTTCCGGGGCCGGACGGCGATTCGCATCGTTCCGGACCTCGGCATCGCCTCGGTGTTCGAGCCGTCCCGCTCCTGGCGCGACGAGGGCCCGGGCGAGCGCCTGCTGCTGGTGCGGCCCGCAATCGGGCGACTCGAGGTGACCCAGGGCGGGTGCAAGGTCGCCTGCTGCTCCAGGGACGCACTGCTGGTAGCCACGAGCCGGGGCGCCCTCTTCGACGCGCTGGGCGTCGACCGGATCGACCTCCTGGCGATCGACCGGGAGCGGCTGATCGGTCCCCTCGCCGCGCTGGAGACAGGGCACATCCGGCGGATCGGGCGGGACCATCCGGGCCTGCAGACGCTGACCGTCTACGGCGCGAGCCTCCTGCGGGGCCTGATCCCCGTGGGCGCCCCGGGCATCGCGGATCTCGTCCGCGAGCACCTCGCGCAGCTGCTGGCCTTCATCGTGCGCGAGCCGGGCCCCGCGATTTCCGCGCCCGGCCCGAGTCGGCGCGACCTGCGAATCCAGGCGCTCAAGGCTGAAGTCGAGCAGCGCCTCGGCCGGCCGGACCTGAGCCTGGAGGCCGTGGCGCAAGCCCAGCAGATCTCCAGTCGGCAGGTCCAGGCGATGTTTCAGGCAGAGGGTGAGACCTTCTCGGGCTTTGTCCTCGCCCGACGCCTCGACCGGGCGATGCAGCGCCTGAAGGATGCCGAGGATGCCCGGCCGGTGAGCGAGATTGCCTTCGATGTCGGGTTCGGCGACCTGTCCTACTTCAACCGCACGTTCCGCAAGCGCTTCGGCCTCACGCCCTCACAGGTCCGACGGTCGGGCGCGACCATCGACCGAGAGCGTTTCCGCGAGCGGGATTTTGCGATGGATCGTTGAGGGCGTCCGCGGCTGGGAGGCCCGCGCCGACCGATCCGATATCCTGCCGCTGCCGGCGGCTTCAGATGGTGAGACGGCGTGGAGCGGGTACCGGGAATCGAACCCGGGTATTCAGCTTGGAAGGCTGCTGCTCTACCATTGAGCTACACCCGCGCGGGCGGACCGTTAGCACGCCGTCCGGCCCGTGAGAAGACGGTCCTCAGGCCAGACCCAGCGCGGCCCGCGCCTCGGCGGGGCTGGCGACGTTGCGGCCGTGGCTGCGGACCGCCGCGGCTGCGAGGCCGACCAACTCGGCGTTGCTCGCCGCCAGCCGGTCCTTCGTCACCCGGATGTTGTCCTCCAGGCCGGTGCGGACCGCGTCGGCGCCGCGGGCGAGCGCCCACTCCATCACGACCGCCTGGTTGCGGCCGATCCCGGCGGCGGTCCAGGTGGCGTCGGGCAGGATCCGCCGCGTCTCGGCGAGCAAGATGTCGAGCAGGTGCTCCTCGGCCGGCATCGCGTTCTGGACGCCCATCACGAACTGCACGTGCGGGCGCGCGTCGATCAGGCCCGCCTCCACCAGCCTCTTGGCACCGTGCAGGTGCGACAGGTCGAAGATCTCGATCTCCGGCCGCACCCCGTGCTGCTTCATCTGGCTCGCCAGATCGGTCACCAGGCCGGCGCCGTTCTCGTACACGATGGTCGGGAAGTTCACCGAGCCGGTGGAGAGTGACGCCATGTCGGGGCGGTGCTTCAGCGAGAGCCCCCGGGCGGCGGGATCGCGCCCGCGGCCGCCGGTGGAGAACTGCACGATCATCCCGGGGCAGTGCGTGCGCAGCCCCTCCTGCACGGCGGCGAACTTGTCGGGGTCGGAGGAGGGCGATTCGTCGTCGTTGCGCACGTGGATATGGGCCAGCGTCGCGCCGGCCTCGAAGGCCTGCTGCGTCGACTCGATCTGCTCGGCCACCGTGACCGGCACGGCCGGGTTGTCCTTCTTGCGCGGCACCGAGCCGGTGATCGCCACCGCGATCACCACGGGCGTTGCGCTGCGGGATCCTGCCATGGCGTGTCCTCCCTGATTTCTATTCGCGGTCGCACCCGGGATAGCGGCGCGCGCCGCGAAACTGAACCTGTTGGGCGGATGAGACGGTCTCTGTACGGAACATCGCCCATCGGGTGACAGGCGCATGCGAGAGCCAGTTTGACCCTTGCCCCCCGCACGGCCACAACGGGGCGAAGCAACCCGTGCCCTCATCCTGAGGCGCGTTCGCGCAGCGGTCGCCTCGAAGGAGGTCTCCAGTCTGCCGGGCGAGTCCTCGATGGCTCCTTCGAGGCTCGCTGCGCTCGCGCCTCAGGATGAGGGCGCGAGGGGGAGCAAGCGAGTGAGGTCTCAGTGCATTGAGGCTTCGGTGCCGGCCACGTGGGGCGGCGAGGAACACGATGATCGACACGATCCTGGTCCTGAACGGGCCGAACCTGAACCTGCTCGGCAAGCGGCAGCCGGAGATCTACGGGCGCGAGACCTTGGCCGATGTCGAGGCCCTGTGCCGCGAGACAGCCGCCGGCTTCGGGCTGGGCATCGATTTCCGCCAGAGCAACGCCGAGCACGTGCTGATCGACGCGATCCATGCGTTCCGGGTCGGGTCCGCCGGGATCGTGATCAATGCCGGGGCCTACACCCACACCTCGGTGGCGATCCTCGATGCGCTCAACACCTGCGAGGTGCCGGTGATCGAGTGCCACATCTCGAACGTCCACCGGCGCGAGGCGTTTCGGCATCATTCCTACATCTCGCTCGCCGCGACCGCGGTGCTGGCCGGGTTCGGGACGCACGGCTACGCCCTGGCGATCCGGCACCTGGCGCAGCTGCGAGCCAAGGCCGGCGCGGCCTGAGAGGCGGATAGCGTCGGCTTCAGGGTTGACGCTGGCGGAGACAGGGCGGAGGAGACCGGTCAGGCCTTCCCATCCTCGCGCTCCTCGGCCCGGCCTCCGGCGGTGAGCGCACCCAGCGGAGCGCGCACGCCGCATGACCACGTCGTTCCTGCCCATCGACCGGACGATCATCGCCCGCGAAGCGGCCAAGATGTTCCTGGAGATCCAGGCCGTCCATTTCTACAAGGACGAGCCGTTCAAGTTCACCTCGGGCTGGGCCAGCCCGGTCTATATCGACTGCCGCAAGATCATCTCGTTCCCGCGCCTGCGCGCGACGCTGATGGATTTCGCGACCGCCACGATCGTGCGCGAGATCGGCTACGAGTCGCTCACCCATGTCGCGGGCGGCGAGACCGCCGGCATCCCGTTCGCCGCCTGGATCGCCGACCGGCTGATGCTGCCGATGCAGTATGTGCGCAAGAAGCCGAAGGGTTTTGGCCGCAACGCCCAGATCGAGGGCGAGGTGGTGGAGGGCGCCCGGACCCTGCTGGTGGAAGATCTCGCCACCGACGGGCGCAGCAAGGTGAACTTCTGCCAGGCCCTGCGGGACGCCGGCGCCCAGGTCGATCACTGCTTCGTGCTGTTCTACTACGACATCTTCCCCGGCAGCGCCGCGCTGATGCAGGAGACCGGGATCAAGCTGCACTACCTGACCACGTGGTGGGACGTGCTGGCGGTCGCCAAGGAGATGGGCACCTTCGATCCGAAGACGCTGACCGAGGTCGAGAGCTTCCTTAACGCGCCGGCCGAATGGTCGTCGGCCCACGGCGGCATCTCCTCCTTCGGTCAGGGCTGAGGAGCCGAAAGCGATGAGCGTCGCCGACCTGTTCCCCGCCGCGCAGCCGCCCGCTTCCATCGCGGCCGACCGGATCACCATCCGTCGGCCGGACGACTGGCACATCCACTTGCGCGATGGCGCGATGCTGAAGGCGGTGCTGCCTTACACGGCGGCCCAGTTCGCCCGGGGCATCATCATGCCGAACCTGGTCCCGCCGGTGACCACGGTGGCGGCCGCGCGCGCCTATCGCGAGCGGATCCTGGCCGCGCTGCCCGCCGGCCTCGATTTCACCCCGCTGATGACCTGCTACCTGCGGGACGACACCGATCCGGACGAGATCGAGCGGGGCTTTGCGGAAAACGTCTGGATCGCGGCCAAGCTCTACCCGGCCGGCGCGACCACGAATTCCCATGCCGGCGTCACCGACCTGATCGGGCTCGCGCCCGTGCTGGAGCGGATGGAGCGGATCGGCATGCCGCTCCTGATCCACGGCGAGGCGACCGATCCGGAGATCGACATCTTCGACCGCGAGGCCGCGTTCATGGAGGGCAGCCTGATCCCGCTGCTCGCCCGGCACCAGGGCCTGAAGGTCACCGTCGAGCACGCGACCACGGCCGAGATCCTCGACGTGGTCCGGGCCAACCGGAGCCGCGTGGCTGCGACGATCACGCCCCACCACCTCGTCATCAACCGCACCCACATCTTTCAGGGCGGTCTGCGCCCGCACCTCTACTGCCTGCCGGTGGCCAAGCGCGAGCGGCACCGCTTGGCGCTGCGCGCGGCCGCCACCTCCGGCGAGGCGTGCTTCTTCCTTGGCACCGACACCGCCCCGCATGTCCGCGGCGCCAAGGAGGCCTCCTGCGGCTGCGCCGGCGTGTTTTGCGGGCCAAGCGCGCTCCAGACCTACGTGCAGATCTTCGACGAGGAGGGCGCGCTGGACCGGTTCGAGGCGTTCGCGTCGCTGAACGGCGCGCGGTTCCATGGGCTGGAGCCGAACGCCGCCACGGTCACCCTCGAGCGGCGGGAGAGCCGCGTGATCGAGGCAGTGGCCGTGGAGGACACCGCCGTGGTGGTGTTCCGCGGGGATGAGACGCTGCCTTGGGCGGTGGTCTGATAAGGCGCCGGTAGAGGCTGTTATGAACTGAATGGGTGAGGTTTGCGTTTTTGGGCATGAGCGCAGGTCGTGCCGGCTATCCCTCTGACGTGTCCGATGAGGAATGGGCGCTGGTTGCGCCGTATCTGGCGCTGCTGCGGGAGAGTTCGGGCCAGCGTGACCACGACCTGCGCGAGGTGTTCAACGGCTTGCGGTTCATCGTGAAGACGGGGGCGCCGTGGCGGTTCATGCCGCACGACCTGCCGCCGTGGGCGGCGGTGTACCAGCAGACGCAGCGCTGGCTGGCTGCGGAGTGCTTCACCGATGTGGCCGGGGACCTACGGGCGGTTCTCCGGATGGCAGGGGATCGCAAGCCGGAGCCGTCTGCGGTGATCCTGGACAGCCGGACGCTGCGGTCCTCGCCCGAGAGCGGCGAGCGGGCGGGCTACGACGGGGCCAAGCGCAAGCGCGGTTCGAAGGTGCATCTGGCGGTAGACACGCCAGGCCACGTGGTGGCGCTGCATGTCACCCCGGCCGATGCCGACGATCGCGGCGAGGTCGATCGCCTGACCGGCGCGGTGCAAGCGGAGACGGACGGAAGCGTCGAGACGGGCTTCGTCGATCAGGGCTACACCGGCGCGCGGGCGGCGGACGCGGCCCAGGCGCACGGTATCGCCCTGGAGGTGGTCAAGGCGCCCGAGGCCAAACGCGGGTTTGTCCTGCTGCCGCGTCGCTGGGTGGTGGAGCGGTCCTTCGCCTGGGCGACGCGCTGTCGGCGCCTGGTCAAGGATTACGAGCGTTATGCCAGCACGCTGGCAGGACTTCATATGGTCGCCTTCGTCTGTCTCATGCTGAAACAGGCCGAACGACTGATGACAGGTGCATAACACGCTCTAGGAGTTCGCACCGGCCCCACCGTCATTGCGAGCGTAGCGGCGCAACCCAGGGAAACGCCAGATTCCGTGAGCGCGCGCTGCCCTAGGTTGCTTCGCTATACTCGCAATGACGGTGCTGAGCCTGGGGACGGGATCAGGAACGACCGCGCATTGCGCGCGCGACGCCGGCCGCTTGAACGTCACCCGAATCCCTGCACATCTCTTGTCTCCCCAACTATCGCTAGTGGTAGACCGTCGCACGCGACAAAACGTGTGATCGACCTCACCAAGCCTCGGCCATGCCGGCGCGGACCGCGATAGGGAGACGATCGACCATGCAGGATGAGCGACAGGACGGCATCACGGCGCTTGGTGCCGTGGATCTCGCGGCCGCCATTCGCGGCCGGGTCGTCTCCTGCGTCGAGGTCATGCGGGCGTACCTGGAGCGGATCCACCGGCTCAATCCGCAGGTCAACGCCATCGTCGGGCTCCAGGACGACGCGGCGCTCCTCCGAGAGGCGGAGGCGCGGGATGCCGCGCTCGTCCGCGGCGAGGCCGTGGGGCCGCTGCACGGGTTTCCGCTCGCCGTGAAGGATCTCGATGCGGTGCGCGGGCTGCCGTTCACGCAAGGGTCGCCCATCTTCGCCGACCGGATTGCCGAAGTGGACACGATCATGGTCGCCCGGCTGCGCGCGGCCGGGGCGATCTTCATCGGCAAGACCAACATTCCCGAATTCGGGCTCGGCTCGCACAGCTTCAACCCGGTCTACGGCGTGACCGGGGGCGCCTACGATCCGGAGAAGAGCGCAGGCGGATCGAGCGGCGGGGCCGCTGTGGCGGTCGCGCTCAAGCTGCAGCCGGTGGCCGACGGCAGCGATTTCGGCGGCTCGCTCCGCAACCCCCCGGCCTTCAACAATTGCTACGGCCTGCGCCCGAGCTGGGGCCGGATCCCGGTCGAGACCAAGGACGTGTTCAGCCCGGGCCTATCGGTGCTCGGTGCGATCGGGCGCAGCCCCGCCGATATCGGCCTGATGTTGTCGGTCCAGGCCGGCTACGATCCCCGCTGCCCGAACACGATCCGCCAGGACCCGTCGGCCTTCGCGAGCCCGCTGGCCCGGGATTTCCGCGGGACGCGGATCGCCTGGCTCGGGAATTTCGACGGCCAGATCCCGTTCGATCCCGGCGTGCTCGAACTCGGCCGTGCCGCGCTGGCGACCTTCGCGGAGATCGGCTGCGTGGTCGAGGAGGCCGCGCCGCGGTTCGACATGGAGCAGCTCTGGCGCGATTTCCTGACGTTGCGGGCGCTGTCGGTCTCCGCCGCGCTCCGGCCGCTTTACGACGAGCCCGGCCACCGGGCGCAGATGAAGCCCGAGGCGATCTGGGAGGCCGAGCGCGGGCTTGCGCTGACCGCCGATCAGGTGGTTGCCGCCCTGGAGGGGCGCACCCGCTGGTACGAGACCGTCCGCCGCTTCATGGACAACTACGATTACCTGGTCATGCCGAGCGCGCAGGTCTTTCCGTTCGACAAGGGCCTGCGCTGGCCCCGGGAGGTCGGCGGCCACGCGATGGACACCTACCATCGGTGGATGCAGATTGTGGTCCCGGTGACCATGTCCGGCCTGCCGGCCCTCGACGTCCCGGCGGGCTTCGGAGACGCCGGCCTGCCGACCGGCATCCAGATCGTCGCCCGCAACCACGGCGAACTCGCCTGCCTCCAGCTCGGCGCGGCCTACGACGCGGCGAGCAACTGGGTGCGCCGCCGGCCGCCGCCCCTGCACTGAGCGCGCGGCCGATCCTCGGCTTACGCGTTGACCGGGTGTCAGGTCTCCGGTATGAGGCCCAACACTTCACGTGCGAATGGCTTGAATCCGATTCCGGATTCATCGATCGCCGCGAGGCAGGTTCGGATATCCGATGAACGCGGTTCTTATTGTAGCGGAAGCGTCACCGACGGGGCGGCCCTAAACCAGGGCCGCAATCCGAGCGGTGGCGCATGCAGGGTCCCTTGGGGCCCTTTTTTATTGCCCGCTGCCCGGTGACACACCACGACCAACGAGATCCACGCGTTCGAGATAACGACGACCACAGGACCTTCGAGCGAGGCGGATGCCGCCTCGCGTGACGAAGGTGCAGGACGACAGGAACCGGTCCGTCCGGCGGCGCACGAACGCCGCCGACGATCCGGGGAGCGGAGGAGGAGAGCATGGGCGGCGAGGTCATGACCGGGGCCGAGATGGTCATCCGGGCATTCCGGGATCAGGGCGTGGACACGCTGTTCGGCTATCCGGGCGGTGCCGTACTTCCGATCTACGACGCTCTGTTCCACCAGGACGCGGTGAAGCACGTGCTGGTCCGGCACGAGCAGGGCGCGGTCCACGCGGCCGAGGGCTATGCGCGCTCGTCCGGCAAGGTCGGCTGCGTGCTGGTCACGTCGGGGCCCGGCGCCACCAACATCGTCACCGGCCTCACCGACGCCTTGCTCGATTCGATCCCGCTCGTCTGCATCACCGGGCAGGTTCCGACGCATCTGATCGGTACCGACGCCTTCCAGGAATGCGACACGGTCGGCATCACGCGCCACTGCACGAAGCACAATTACCTGGTCAAATCGATCGAGGACTTGCCGCGGATCCTGCACGAGGCGTTCTACGTCGCCGCGAACGGCCGGCCCGGCCCGGTCGTGGTCGACCTGCCCAAGGACATCCAGTTCGCCTCCGGCCTCTACGAGCGCCCGGAGATCGCGAGCCACAAGACCTACCGTCCGGCGGTCAAGGGCGACGGCGACAGGATCCGCGCGGCGGTCGAGCTGATGGCAACCGCGCGCCGCCCGGTCTTCTACACCGGCGGCGGCGTCATCAACTCCGGCCCCGAAGCCTCGCGGCTGCTGCGCGAGTTGGTCGCCGAGACCGGCTTCCCGGTCACTTCGACCCTGATGGGGCTCGGCGCCTATCCGGGCACGGATTCGAAGTTCCTGGGCATGCTCGGCATGCACGGGACCTACGAGGCCAACCTGGCGATGCACGAATGCGATGTGATGATCTGCGTCGGCGCCCGGTTCGACGACCGGATCACCGGCCGGCTCGATGCGTTCTCGCCGTTCTCCAAGAAGATCCACATCGACGTCGACGCCTCCTCGATCAACAAGGTGGTGAAGGTCGATGTCGGGATCGTGGGCGACTGCGCCTCGGTTCTGGCCGACATGCTGGAAGCTTGGCGTGCCCTGCCGTCGCGGCCGGAGAAATCCAACCTCGACCCATGGTTCCAGAAGATCGGCGCCTGGAAGGCGCGCGACTGCCTCGCCTACTGGCCGTCGGGGACGATCATCAAGCCGCAATATGCTGTGCAGCGCCTCTACGAGGCCTGCAAGGACCGCGAGACCTACATCACCACGGAGGTCGGCCAGCATCAGATGTGGGCGGCGCAGTACTTCAAGTACGACGAGCCGAACCGTTGGATGACGTCGGGTGGCCTCGGCACGATGGGCTACGGCTTGCCGGCGGCGATCGGTACGCAGCTCGCCCACCCGAAGGGGCTGGTGATCGACATCGCCGGCGAGGCCTCGATCCTGATGAACATGCAGGAGCTCTCGACCGCGGTTCAGTACCGGCTGCCGGTCAAGGTGTTCATCCTGAACAACGAGTACATGGGCATGGTCCGGCAGTGGCAGGAGCTGCTGCACGGCTCGCGCTACTCGCAGAGCTATTCCGAGAGCCTGCCGGACTTCGTTAAGCTGGCGGAGGCCTACGGCGCCAAGGGCATGCGCTGCGAGAAGCCGGGCGACCTCGACGGCGCGATCGCGGAGATGCTGGCCTATGACGGGCCGGTGCTGTTCGACTGCATCGTCGACAAGACCGAGAACTGCTTCCCGATGATCCCCTCGGGCAAGGCGCATAACGAGATGCTCCTGTCCGATTACCTCGGCGAGACCGGCGTCGAACTCGGCGACGTGATCTCCGAGGAAGGCAAGATGCTGGTGTAGGTTGCTTGGCGGCGGCCCTTCGGGGCCGCTGCCCGCCGCATGGGCGGCGGCGCGCTCGGATCGCCGCCAAAAGCAGGACTGGACGAGGACGAAGCCGGCGATGAACGCGATGAACACCCACTACCCCGATGCCGGCCGCGTCGAGCCTGTGAACCGGCACACGCTCGCCGTGATCGTCGACAACGAGCCCGGCGTGCTCGCCCGCATCTCCGGCATGTTCTCCGGCCGCGGCTACAACATCGAGAGCCTGACCGTCTCCGAGACCGAGGAGGCGCGCCATATCTCGCGCATCACCATCGTGACCACCGGCACGAACGCAGTAATCGAGCAGATCAAGGCGCAGCTCGATCGGCTGGTGCCGGTCCATCGGGTCGTGGACCTGACGCTCCAGGGCAATGCTCTGGAGCGCGAGATCTGCCTGGTGAAGGTCAAGGGCGAGGGCGAGCACCGCAGCGAGGCCCTGCGCCTGGCCGCCGCCTTCGGCGCCAAGACGCTCGACGCCACGCTCAACTCCTTCGTGTTCGAGCTGACCGGCGCCACCGAGGAGATCGACCGGTTCGTGCGTCTGATGAGCGTCATCGGGCTGGTGGAGATCTGCCGCACCGGCATCAGCGCCATGGGGCGGGGTTCGGAGCCGCTGTAGGAAGCGGCGGCCCGGATCTGCTATGCTCCGGCGTCCTCGCGGGAGGCGGTGCGATGGAAGCCAAGGTGATTCGCTGGGGCGATGATCTCGCCGTTCGGCTGAGCAGCGCGGAAGCCGAGGAACTCGGCATCCGCGAGGGTGAGACCGTCGAGATCATCTCGAAGGGGCGGCCGAAGGTCGAGCCCAAGCAATGGACCGGGCGTCGGTACGTTGACGGGTTGCCCGTTTATACGTTGGCCGAGATGATTTCTGAGGCGCGGCGTCTGGGGCCGGAGGCGGAGCCTGAAACTATCGATTGGGGGCCCGATCGCGGTTCCGAGATCATCGATGACGCCAACGATCCGTACTGATTGGCAGCCGCATCCTGGCGAATTGCTTCTGATCGATCTCGAACCGGTCCGCGGCACCGAGCAGAACGGTATCCGGCCGGCGCTCGTCGTATCGGACCCGGACATGAACCAGCTGACGCGCCGGGTGATCATATGCCCGATCACGCGTAACCCGCATCCATGGCCAACCAAAGTCTTCCTGCCAGCTGGTCTGGTCGTCGAAGGCGCCGTGTTGGTCGATCAAGTCCGTTCGATCGACCGGGCGACCCGGATCCTCAGAAGCCTCGGGTCGGCACCGGACGATGTTGTCGCCGAAGTGCGCGGCAAGTTGCGTAGTCTTCTCGGCCTGACTTTCGACGGTGCGGACGCCCCCTCAGTGCAGCAACGGTAAGAACTCCGAATGACCACCCGCACCCTCTACTACGCCCCCGGCGCCTGCTCGCTGGCCGCCCACATCATCCTGGAGGAATCCGGGCTGTCGTTCGAGGGCGTCAAGCTCAACCTCGCGGCGGGGGACCAACGCGCGCCGGAATACCTCGCGATCAACGAGCGCGGCCGGGTGCCGGCCCTGGTCGAGGACGGCTGGGTGCTGACCGAATGCGCGGCGATCCTGCGCCACGTCGCCCGCACCGTGCCCGAGAAGGGCTTTTGGCCCACCGACCTGCGCGAGCAGGCCCGGGCCGACGAGTGGCTCGGCTGGCTCGCCGCCAACCACCACGTCGCCTACGCGCATGTCCGCCGGCCGGAGCGCTATACCGCCGACGAGGACGCCTTTCCAGGCATCCGCGACAAGGCCGCCGACACCTACGGCGACCTCTGCACCATGACCGAGGTCCACCTCTCGAACGGCGGCTGGGCGGTGGGGGATCGGTACGGCGTCGTCGATGCCTACCTAATGGTCTTCTGGGTCTGGGCGTCCGGCGCGTCGCTCAAGTTCGATATGGCCGAGCGCTTCCCGGCCTGGCACGCCCATGCCCGCCGGGTCGCCGAGCGACCGGCGGTGCGGGCCGTCTTCGCCCGCGAAGGGCTGACCCTGCCGGCCTGAACCCGAGCGGCGCAGGACGATCGCTTGAAGGGGATCAGGCGGTCTGAGTGACGATGGCTCTGAGGTAGTCGTGGTTCCAAGCGGCGGCTTTTCTGCGGGTCTTGAGGCTGTCCGTGTCGGATGCGGTGCGGATGAGGTTCATGG